>JBFLZB010000079.1 GCA_040756475.1 Thermodesulfobacteriota bacterium | reverse complement strand
CGGGACCACCAGCAGGGCAAAGGCGGCCAGGAGCGGGCCCCGAGGGACGAGGCGGATGAGAGGAAAGGGGGGGACGGGGCGGGTCATCGGGGGACCGGGATCTCCCGGAGGATCTCCTCCACCACTTCGGGCACGGCGAGGCCCTCCAACTCGTACTCGGCCCGCAGGAGGAGCCGGTGGCCCAGGACCGGCAGCGCCAGGGCCTTCACGTCGTCGGGGGTGACGAAGTCCCGCCCGTCCAGGGCCGCCTGGGCCCGCGCCGCCAGGAGCAGGCCCTGGGTGGCCCGGGGCCCCGCCCCTGCCAGCACGGCGTCGTGGCGCCGGGTGCCCCGCACCACGTCCACCGCGTAGCCCACCACCTCTTCCCGCACGGTGAGGGCCTGGAGGGCTCCCCGCAGCCGCGCCAGATCCCCGTTGCCCACCACGGCCCGGACCGCACCCGAGGTCAGGGTGGCTTCCGGGGCATCGGGGCCCAGGGTGCGCCGGGCCAGCCCGAGCTCGTACTCCCGCTCCGGGGACCCCATGGGGATCTTGAGGAGGAAGCGGTCCTTCTGGGCCTCGGGCAGGGGATAGGTACCCTCGTACTCGATGGGGTTTTGGGTGGCGAACACCGTGAAATCGGGGGAGAGGGGGTGGGTTTCCCGGTCGATGGTGACCTCCCGCTCCTGCATGGCCTGGAGCAGGGCCGACTGGGTCTTGGCGGGGGCCCGGTTGATCTCGTCGGCCAGGAGGAAGGTGGTGAAGACGGGGCCCTTCACAAGGCGGAACTCCCCGGACCGCAGGTCGAAGACCTGGGTGCCCGTGATGTCGGCGGGCATGAGGTCTGGAGTGAACTGAATGCGGTGGAAGTCGCACCCGAGCACCCGGGCCAGGGTGCGCACCAGCAGCGTCTTGGCCACCCCCGGCACTCCCTCCACGAGGGCGTGGTGGCCGGTGAAGACCGCGATGAGCGCCAGATCCAGGGCCCGTTCCTGGCCCACGATGACCTTGCCCACCTCGGTTCGGGCGCGGGTCAGAACTTCCCGCAGGGGCTCGGCGTGCTCGTTCATGGGGTTCCTCGCGATGGCTGTCGGGGTGCGGCTGCCCCGGATCGTGCCGGAAGATTGCCGCCGGATAGGCCGGCAGGGGTCGGACCGGGGCGCCGGGCCAGGGCCCGGCACAGGCGCCGGTAGGTCTCGGTAGGCTCCTCCCCCTCGGAAGCTTCCGCCAGGGCCTCTCGGAGCCTGCCGCGCGCCCCGTCCCCCGCCGGGCCTCGGGGGGCGCCGGTGCGTTCCCACTCCCGGTGGCATGCGGCGAGGAGCTGATCGCGGGGGATGCTCCGGCGCAGCAGGTTCTCCAGCCCTTCGGCCGCATCCCGCCCCCCGGCGGACGACGCCGGCGCAGGGGCCTCGGGCCACGTTCCTCCCAGGGGTGAGCCGCGCCGCCACGCGACGAGGAGGAAGAGGGCGGCCAGGGCGGGCAGGCCGCCCTGGAGCCCCAGGCGGCGCGCCAGGGCGGCGATTCCGGGCGCCTCCACGACCCCCAGGTGGGCTTCGGCGAAGACCACGGGGCTGCCCGGGCCCGCGAGCCACGCGAGGAAGGCTGGCTGGCGCTCCCGCCACAGGGCCTCGTTGCTGGTGAGGTAGGCGTCCGAGGCCACCACCAGGGTCCCTGAGCCGAAGTCCCGCTCTGCCACCACGGGGCGCCCCTCCACGGCGTAGATCACCCGCCAGGCGTCGTCCAGGTCCTTCAGCCAGACGGGCGAGTACCAGGGGAGCTCCGGGGGCAGGGGGAAAGCTTCGGCCAGGCCTTCGGCGCCTTCGTCCCGCCGGGCCGGCGCCGGGCGGGACGGGAGCGGCGTGGCGTCCAGGGACAACCCCCAGCGGTCTCCCAGGGAGACGAGCCGGGCCCGGGGGCTCCAGGGAGCTTCGGGCCTCTCGGGGTGCTCTGCCGGGGCCTCCCCAGGGGTTTCCGGAGCCGTCTCCTCCGAAGGCCCTGGGGCGGCTTCCCCGGGGTCTTCCTCCCGCTGGTCTCCCGCGGGCTCCGCCTCCCCCCGGGGCCGGGGGGAACCCGTCTCCCAGCCGCCCCGGAGGCAGAGCACCACCCGGCCTCCGGCCGCGGCGGCTCCCTCCAGGGCCTCGGCCAGCTCCCGGGGCGCCCGACGCACCCCGTGGGGCGAAGCGCCCAGCAGGAAGAGGGTGGCACCGGCCGCCGGAAGCTCGGGTGCCGGGCGGTAGCTTCGCACCGCCGGGAGCCCGACCTCCGCCAGACTGTCGTGGAACGCCCGGGCGCCCAGGGGATCGGCCCGCAGGGTGGAGTAGGGGGGATAGACGTCGCCCGCCGCGAACCGCAGGTGGAAGAGCCGTGCCAGCCCCGCCGCGAAGAGGATCGCCAGGAGCAGGGCGGCCGGCACCGCCAGGCAGGGGCGGCGGCGCTTACCGGGCATGGGCCGAGATCCGGTCGTGGTTGGCGACGAAGGCCTCCCAGACCTCCGGGGAAGGGAGGTGGGCGCCGTACCAGACCCCCTCGAAGAGGCGCAGGTTCTCGGAGAAGGCGGGCAGGAGCGCCTGCGTTTCCGGGCCCCGCCGCCGGAGCTCCGCCTCGTACTCCCGGTCGGACTTGTGGCGGGCCACGGTCACCAGGCGCTGCTCCGCCAGGAGGGCCAGCCCGGCCAGGTACAGGGCGCGCAGGGCCAGCCGGAGCTGCCCCCGGGCCGCGAGGTCCCGGGCCAGGTCCGCCCAGCCTTCCGGGTCCAGCGCGTCCGGGGGCACCGCCGTGTCCTCCAGGTCGGGCGCCGGGGAGAGCGGCGCCGGGGCAGGGCGCCGCTTGCGGAGCCGGTGCCGGCGCAGGAGCAACCCCACGAGCACCGCCAGGGCCAGCGCGAAGGCGCCGGCCAGCAGGGGCTTGACCCAGGCGGTCGCGGCAGGGCGAGAAGCGGCGGGCTCCCCCGAGCCCTCGGGAAAGAGGCCTCGGAGCCAGCGCCCCAACGCCCCCAGGGCCTTCCGGAGCGCCTCCAGCCCCTGCTCCAAGAGCCGGCCCGCTTCGGCCAGAAAGCCCGCGAGGAGCCCCGGCTCGTCGTCGGGTGCTTCCACCCGCGCCCGGGGGAGGCGCCAGGCGTATTCCTCCCGGGCCAGCACCCGGTCCGCTGCGCGGCCCAGGGCCTCCGGGTCCAGGCGGGACCGGGCGGCGGGGCGGCCGGGCTCGGGCTCCCCCCGGGCCGGCACCGCCCCGGGTCCCAGGCACACCGCGGCCAGGACCAGGAGCAGGGGCAGGGACGACGCCCGCGCCCGGCTCGGGGCCAGGCGCCGGAGGTCGGCTCGCAGATCCTCGCCTGTTGCCCGGGACTCGCCGTAGAAGTGGCGCAAGACGTAGGCCGCCTTGGCGAGGGGGTCCACCGCCAGGTAGGTGAGGCCGGCCAGGACGGCGAGTACGGTGGTGTTGGCGTAGGCCCCCCAGCTCCGGGTAAACGGCGACTCCAGCCCCAGGAGAGCCTTGAGGAGCACGGGTACCGTCACCAGAGCCGCCGCCAGGTTGAGGAAGGCGAAGAGCCCCGCCAGGCCCAACAGCCCCAGGAGGGCGTGGTTGGCCCCGGGGTCTCTCCGGGCCTGGGCCCAGGCCCGGCGGATCGTGCCGCGCAGCCCGCCGACGGGATCCCGGCCCACCGCGGTGGCGTGCTGCAGGAAGGCCCAGACCCACCCCAATGGCAGGGCGAGAACCGCCGCCGCCGGCAGGGCCAGGAGCCCGGCGGCGTGGACCACCGCCTGGGCGGCCACCACTGCCGCCGCCTGGCGCCGCGTCCCAACGGACGATGGCTCCCCGACCCGGAAGGCGCGCACCCCCCGGGCAAAGGCAGCCTGCCACGCCTTCATCCAGACGAAGAGCAGGGCGAGCCCCAGGGACGCGGCGGCGCATCGCGCCGGAGCCAGCGCGCTGCGGCTCATCTCGGCCCAGAAATAGAGGAACCCCAGCACGAAGGGCAGGCTCCCCAGGTAGTAGGGAGCGAGCAGCCGGGGCGCGCGGCGCAGGCAGTGGAGGGCCTCTTCCACCAGGTCGAGGGCGCTGTGCTCCCGGCCGGGCCTCATCCCCCCTCCCCCGGCCGGGTCCAGACCTCCCCTTCGTGGAAGGACGAGGGGATGGCGACGAGAGCCTGCCCCAGGGCGAAGAAGCACAACCACAGGAGGAGCACGCCCAGGAGCAACTGGCAGGGGGCGGCGAGCCACCCCAGGGGGCCGCGCTGCCGCCGGGTGCGCTCCGCCCGGGCTACCAGGCACGCTGCGCACAGCACCCGCCCCTCGTGCTCGGTCACGCACTCCCGGCAGTAGAACCTCCGGCACGCGAGGCATAGGGCCGCGGCCTCCCGGAGGGGGTGGCGGAAGCAGCGCGCTCGGGCCAGGGACACGGCCTAGGCTCCCGGCTCCGGGCCCAGGTCGCGGGCGACGGCCGGGGCCGCCTCGCCCCCGAACCGCTCCCGCAGCCCTTCCCGCGCCAGCCGGCCCTGGGTCGCCTCGACCCGCTCCCGCAGCAGCGCCAGGGCCTTGCGGGCCGGGCGCGCCCGCCGCAGGCAGCGGAGGTCCTCGGTGTGGACCGAGGTGCGCACCTGGCAGGCGCAGGAGGGGCCGCGCAGCCAGTTCACGGCCAGCGCGAGGAGGACGAACACCCCGGGTACTGCCGGGACGAACGCCACAGGACCGGAAGCAGCGAGCGCGGAGAGCCCCAGGAGCAGCGCGACCCCGCCCAGCACGGCGGCATAGACCGCCCGGCGCCGGGTGGGCCGCAGGAGCAGCGCCTGGATCTCCCGGTAGTCGAAGCGGCGGTACTCCTCGGAGAAGGGAAGACTGTGCACCGAGAGGAGGTGATCCTGCCCCAGCCACAGGCTGTGCCCCCCCGCCAGGGTCAGCCACAGGCGGCCCGGCAGCCGCCGGTAGGCGCGCTGGGGGGACCGGGTGCCGACAGAGGGCTCGGCCATGGGCACGCTCACGTAAGCCAGGTGTAGAGGGCCGCGGCCCAACCGGCGAGCTGGGCCGAACCGATCAGGATTGCCAGGACGTTGCGCAGGCGGGTGCGGGGCACGGGGCTGCGGCGCGCGTCGTTCCAGTGGCGAATCCCCAGGTACACGGCGGCGGGAGCCGTGGCGAAAGTCACGAACCACAAGGCGAGGGGAAACACGGCGAGGCTCAGGGCGACGCCGTCCCAAAGGGTGCGCCCGGGCGCCGGGCGGGTTCCCGCCGCCACGCCCCGGCCCGCCTCGAGGCACGCAGCGCACAGGTGCTCGTCACCCAGGGAGAGGTCGCACAGGGAGCAGAGAAACCGGCCGCAGCCCTCGCAGGCCAAGGCTGCGGCCTTACCCGGGTGGAAGAAACAGGAGGCCTGGTCGGCAGCCAGGAGGATCTCTCCCGGCCGGCTTTCCTCGGGACCCCGCAGCAGGGCCGGGAAGGCGATGACCTCAACGGGCCTGCGGCAGGAGGGGCAGGCGGAAGCGCCACCCGCGTTCCAGGCCGTCCACGGCAGCGCCGCGCCGCAGGACGGGCAGGGCAAGAGTCCCCCGGTCATCGGGTGCGGATCACCCGGGTGTCGCAGATGCGGTCGTGAAGGCTCCTCTTCTGGCGGTCGAAGGCCGCCATGAGGTAGCCGATGTAGAGGAAGATCATGCTCAGGAAGTTGGCGAGGTACCGGCCCAGGGCCCGCAGGTAGGTGATGTGGCTCCCATCGGGCCGAACCACCTTGAGGCCGCAGACCATCTTGCCCGGGGTGGCGCCGTAGCGGCCCCAGAAGAAGACCGTATAGACGAGGCCCAGGGCCATTGCCGCCAACTGCATGAGGTTTGCGTAGACCGAGAACATGGCGGCGGCCTCCTCGCCCTGCTCCAATCCGGCGAAGAAGGGGGGGAACACGACGAAGAACAGGACGATCCCGGGCACCCCCAGGATGAGCCCGTCCACGAACTGGGCGAGGCCCCGAAGCCAGAAGCCCCCGTAGCGAAAGGTTCCGGGCTGGTCCACCCCCTGCCGCAACCGCTGGAGGTACGCCGGTTTGCAGGCGGCACAGATCCAGTGGTCCCCGAAGCGCAGCACCTCGTCGGCGGGGAAGGAGCCGCTGCACAGGGAGCAGGAACGCTGGTCGGCCACCTTCTCCCAGGTGGTGTCCCGGGCGGTGTCGCGGGTGACCCCCGGCGCCACCTCCCGCAGGGGTTTCCACTCAGGCATCCCCTGGCACCACACCAGGGTGCCCGGGTTCAGGATGCCCCGGGCCAGCCGGCTGCTCAGTTCCTCCTCGCTCACCGGCCCCACCTTGAGGCCTCCGTCGGCGTAGTACCATTCCATGGCCATGGCTGCTCCCCTCCAGGCGTCGCGGCACCCCTTGCCCGTCGGCACAGTGCATCGGCCGAACGCGGCCGCAAGTTTAGGGAAGGCTGCTCGTTGCGGGTCGCGCGTGGCGGGTTGGGGGGGACGGGGTTAGATTCCCGGCCTCCCACGAGCAACCCGCAACGAGCGACGCGCCTTCACCGTGCCCAGCGGGTGAAGATGAAGTCGTGGTTCACCACGTTGGCGTCGTGGCAGGGGAAGCAGGTCTTGTAGAGCTCCGCGTCCCCCACGGGCTCGTGGGCGGCGGAGAAGCGCCCGAAGCCCCAGCCGGCCGAGTCGGGGTACTTCTTCGAGTCCTTGGTCATGATCTCGACGATCACGGGCTCCCCTGGAACGACCGCCTCTGCCCACTCGGGGCTCTTCACGGCCTGGTACACGAGCTTGGCGATGGAGGACCCGTCCGGGAACGGCAGGGTCTTTTCCCGGTACGCCTTGGCCATGGTCTCGTTGGCCAGCATGAGGCGGATGTGCCCCCGGTCCGTGCGGTGGGATGGGGCCACGGCGGTCCAGTCGCGGTAGTCCGCGGGGAGTTCCACTCCGGTCGCGGCGGTGGGCCGCTCTGAGGCGCCGGAGGGGGAAACCGCCAGCCCGGACAGGGCAAGGCAGCCGAGGGAGAAGGCAAGGGTGAGAGCGTTCATGGTATCCTCCGGGCTGAGGCAGCAGGGCCGCCGGGGGCGGCGGGGTGCGAAAGTTATCCCCTGGGCCGGGGCTGTCAACCTCGGGAGGGGAACTCCGTGCTAGAATCACCCTCCAACCCCGGCGCGAAGACAGGAGGTAGCTGTGGCATCGCAGGACGAGGCGGGTTCGGCGGCAAGGCCCCCGGCGCAGGCCGGCTCCGAGGCGCGGCGCGAAGGGGGCGTGCGCACGGTGGCGTGGAACCTCTTCCTGATGGCGGCCGGCAGCGCCCTGTGCGCGGTGGCGATCAACGGCATCCTCATCCCCCAGCGCTTCCTGAGCGGGGGGTTCACGGGGCTCGCCCTGGTGATCTACTACCTCTGGCCGCTGCTCCCGGTGAGCGTCCTCTACGCGCTTCTCAACATCCCGCTCTTCGCCCTGGGCTGGTTCCACGTGGGGCGCCGTTTCTTCCTCTACAGCCTGGCGGGTATGGCGTTCTTCTCCGGCACCCTCCAGGTGGTCCATGTGCCGGTCCCCGTGCAGGATCCCCTTCTGGCCGCCCTCCTGGCCGGCATCGTCACGGGGGCGGGCTCGGGTATCATCCTGCGCTCCCTGGGCTCAGCGGGGGGCACCGACATCCTCTCCATCATGCTCTTCCGGCGGTTCTCCATCCGGCTGGGCACCACCGTGCTCGCCTTCAACAGTGTGGTCCTGGCCACGGCGGCAGTCCTCTTCGACCTGGAGAGGGCGCTCTACACCCTGATCTACATCTTCGTGACCGCCCGGGTCGTGGACGTGGTGGTCACCGGCCTGAGCCAGCGCAAGGCGGTGACCATCATCTCCCGGCAGTGGCAAGCGATCCGCCGCTTCGTCCTGGACGACATCCGCCGGGGCGTCACCGTGCTGCAAGCCCAGGGCGGCTACAGCGGCGGGGAAGAAAAGGTGCTCTTCACCGTCATCACGTTTCGGGAGCTCTCCCGGCTCAAGCGCGAGATTCGAAGACTCGATCCCCAGGCCTTCGTGGTGGTGAGCGAGACCCTCGAGGTCATGGGACACCGCATCGGAAACCAGCCCCACTGGTAGTAGGCACGAGAAGGAGGTCCGAATGAAAGGCAGGAAGAAGCAGGGCGGCGAAGCGGCGCTCTCCTGTACCCACTGCAGCGCGGTGTGGGCAAAGGCCGGCTCCACCCACTGCTGGAGCGGCGACCCGGAGAAGGGACCGCCCCAGCCCGGCTACTGCCCCTCGGCGGACCGGGGAGAGGTGATCGGCGAGGCGTTCGACCTCTACCGAAGCGAGAGTGAAGACGCCCGCCTGGCCCAAGTGGCCGCCCGGGTGGAGGGCTTGTGCTACCAGCCCGTCCCCGGCAGCTCGGCCGTGAACGCCCGCTGGACCCGGGTGGAGGACACGGTGGCCTTCGCCAAGCTCATGGGCTACCGGAAGATCGGGATCGCCACCTGCATCGGCCTCCTGGAAGAGAGCCGGCGGCTCGCGGCCATCCTCGAGGCCCAGGGCTTCGAGCCCCAGAGCGTGTGCTGCAAGGCCGGCAGCATCGACAAGCTCGAGCTCGGCCTCGCCGAGTCCGACAAGGTGCGCCCCGGCAGCTTCGAGCCCGCCTGCAACCCCGTGGCCCAGGCCCGGCTCCTCAACGGCGCCGGCACCGACATGAACGTCATCGTGGGCCTGTGCGTGGGCCACGACATGCTCTTCGCCAAGCACTCCAAAGCCCCGGTCACCACCCTGGTGGTGAAGGACCGGGTCACCGGCCACAACCCGGTGGCCGTGCTCTACGGCCAGAACTTCTACTACAAGCGCCTCCTGAGCCAGCCGGTGCCGGTGGAGCGGGCGCCGAAGGCGTAGGGCGACGGGCGCGCGGGGGAAGAGAGGCGGAGATGCCGTGACAGTCTGGAGAGGAGTTGCGTCGTTTCTCGGGGGCCTGGCCCTTCTTGGGGCGGGGTCCGGAGCGGCCTGGGCACAGGAGGTCACCTACGCGGACCTGGCGCCGGTCTTCGCCCTGCGCTGCGCCGGGTGTCATGCCGGGGACCGCGCCCCCGAAGGCTACCGGCTCACCTCCTACGCCGAGGTGATCTCCCCCGTGGACCGGGTGCGCGTGGTGCCCGGGAGCCCCCTGGCCAGCGAGCTCGTCCGCCGCGTGCGGGGGCAGGCGCGGCCGCGCATGCCGCTCCGGGGGCCGTACCTCGGCCCGGAAGATGAAGGGCGAATCGCGGAGTGGATTGGGCAGGGCGCCCGGAGCGCCGAGGGCAATCCCGCCGCCCTGCCGGTGGGCGCCCGGCTGCGGCTGCACGGCACCCTGGGCCCCGGCTGGGCGCTCGACGGCCTCCCCCTGGCCGTGACCGGGTCCACGCGCATCGACGATGCCCCCCGCCCTGGGGACTACGTGGAGGTGCGGGGGCGGCTGGCTGGGGGTGGGGAGGTGGCCGCCGAGCGCATCCGGCGCCGTTGAGGGACCCTGCCCACGTTGTCCGGGTGCTGGGTCCCCATGGGGTGGGGAAGGAGGCGGGCGAGCTCGTCGTCGGAAAGGCCGGGGCGGTTGTACACGGGCAGGCTCCCGGTGAGGAGTAGGGGCACAGGGCTCCCCCGCGAAGGCTCCTGCCGCGGGCGGCCCCAGCGGACGATCTTCCGCCGCGGGGTCTCGGATCGAAAACCACAGCATTCTACTAGAGAAATCGCCCCTGGCGGCAATCCGCCGTGCCCGGATCCGGACCGTGCCGGCGGGTGCCAGGGACGATCGCTTCGCCCCGCCGGCGGGGGGCCGCACGGGGCTTGCCCCAGTCCCCCGTGCCCTGTAGGGTGGCCGGCATGAACGCGCAAATGCCCTCGGCAGAGGCGGGCGCCGGGGCGCCTGGAGACGCGGTGCCGGCAGGGCGCACCGAAGTGGCCCGCTGGGTGGCCGAGTACGGAGACGACCTCTTCCGGTACGCCCTGTCGCGGGTGGGGGACCGGGAGGCGGCGCGCGACATCGTGCAGGAGACGTTCTTGGCCCTCGTGAAGGGCGCCGGCTTCGAGGGGCGCTCGAGTCCGAAGACCTGGCTGATCGGCGTGCTGCGCCACAAGATCGCCGACCACTTCCGGCGCGCCTCCCAGGCCCCGGAAACCTCGGCGCCGGACCCCGAGGAGGCCCTCTTCGACGGCGGCGGCCGGTGGCGGGTGCCCCCCGGACCCTGGCCCTTCGACCCCGGCGATGCCCTCGACCGGAAGCGATTCCGGGAGGGGCTGCTCCGCTGCCTGCGCGAGCTGCCGCCCCGGCGGGCAAGCCTCTTCGTGCTGCGCGAAATGGAAGGGCTGGCCACCGAGCAGCTCTGCAAGGAATTCGCGACCACCCCGACGAATATCTGGGTCCTGCTCCACCGGGCGCGCCTGGCCTTGCGGGCGTGTCTCGAGCGCAGCGGGTTCGGGGGAGGGAACGAGACCCCCGGAAAGGACACCCCATGATGCTCCGGTGCCGTGAAGCGGCCCGATTGGTCTCGAAGAGCCTGGACGCTCCTTTGAAGCTCCTGGAGAAGCTGCCCCTGGCGCTGCACCTGGGGATGTGCCCCCGCTGCTCCGAGTACCGGCGCCAGCTCCAGTCGCTGCGCGCCCTGCTGCGCGAAGAGATGGACCGGCTCCTGCATCCCGAGGCCGGAGAGGTCCCCGGCCTGACCCCCGAGGAAAAGGACGCGCTCCTGCGGACGCTCGCCTCCGAGGGGAGCTGACTGCCTTCGCCCCGCGCCGCGGGCGTCTCCCCCTGTTTTCCTTCGCTTCTCCCCTCGTGGCTTCGTTCTCCCGGTTCTCGGCCTCTGGCCGACCCCCTTCCGCGCGCCTGGCGTTCGGTGAAAGGAATGGGTTCGCCGCGCGACTACTTGGCAGATGCGGTGCGGGGAGCGCCTCGGTGCGCCCTGCGCGCCGGCGCGTAGAGCACCTGTCTCACGGGAGTCGCCCTTGTCCACACCCTCGAAGACTGCGTTCGTCCTGGCCGGGGGAGGCAGCCTCGGAGCCGTGCAGGTGGGCATGCTCCAGGCGCTGCCGGAGCACGCTATCCGTTCTCGGGCCGAAGGCCCACAACCGCCGGGGCGATGGCCCTGGGAAAGGAGAACCCCATGAAGAGAACATTGGCGTGGCTCGCGGTTTCCCTGTGCGCAGGCGTGCTGGCCGCGGGGTCGGCCGCTTGGGCCGGCCCCGAGGCTTCGGGCGCCGCCCTCTGGAAGCACCTGCAGGCCGAGAGCTACACGTCCTGGAAGATTTGGCCGGGCAAGACGGCCCTCTACCCGGGCACCGAGCCCCACGGGGCGCTGCTGACCACCTACGTGAACGGCGCGGCGCTGGGCGCCATCGAGGGCAAGAAGGGGGTCATGCCCCCCGGCGCCATCGTGGTGAAAGAGAACTACATGCCCGACAAGACCCTCGCGGCGGTCACGGTCATGTACAAGGTGCAGGGCTACAACCCGGCGGGGGGCGACTGGTTCTGGGCCAAGTACGCCCCCGGCGGAAAGGTGGACGAGGAGGGCAAGGAAGGCATGTGCCTGGGCTGCCACTCCCGGGTGGCGGGCAACGACTATCTGTTCATCGGGCCGCTGAAGTAGGGGCGGAGAAGCGCAGGCGGGAACGCACCCGGTGGCCGGGCTCCCGAGGGCCGGCCGCCGGGACTCTCCGGGTCCCTCCCCGCACTGTAAGGTTTCGAGCCGAACCGGCGACTCCTGGGCAGAAAGGAGGCGACCCATGAGCCGAACTCTTGCCACTGTCGCCGCTCTCGCCGTCGTGGCCCTGACGACTCCCGCCGCTGCCTGGGACCTGAGCCGCCACAGCATCCCCCTGGAGGAGATCCTCTCCGGCGGGCCGCCCCGGGACGGCATCCCGGCGCTCCTCGACCCGAAGTTCATCCCGGCGGCGGAAGCCGGGTTCCTCAAGCCCGACGACCGTGTCCTCGGGTTCGTCCACGGGGGCGAGGCTCGGGCCTACCCGATCCGAATCCTTTCCTGGCACGAGCTGGTCAACGACCGGGTGGGGGGTGTGCCGGTCCTGGTGAGCTGGTGACCGCTGTCCTTTGCGGGCGTCGTGTACGCCCGGGAGATCGGGGACCAGACCTACACGTTCGGCGTCTCGGGGCTCTTGTGGAACGCCAACGTCCTGATGTACGACCACCAGACCGAGTCCCTGTGGTCCCAGGTGAAGCGCGAGGCGGTAACGGGGCCCCGCACCGGGACCCGGCTGCGGGCACTGGGGTCCACGGTCACCACGTGGGAAAAGTGGCGCCGTCGGCATCCGGAGACCGCCGTGCTGAGCCTCGAGACCGGGCACGTTCGCGACTACGACAAGGACCCCTACGAGGACTACTACCGCAGCCGCCGCGGCTTGTTCTCGCGCTTCGCTCCGGGCCCCGGGGAGGAGGAGAAGGAGCTGGTGGCGGGAGTGGCGTGGAACGGGCGCGCCAAGGCTTACCCGGTGGCGGAGCTCCGGCGCCGGGGCGAGGTCCGCGACCATCTGGACGGGCAGACCGTGACGCTTCGCCACGACCCCGACACGGATCGCCTGACCGCCCGCCTTGGGGACGGCACCGAGCTCGTCCCCACCGTGACGTACTGGTTCGTCTGGAAGGGAATTCACCCGGGGACCGGGCGGCTCGCGCCCGAGCCCTGACGCAGGGGGAGGACGCCGTGAGGCTGGGAAGCGGCTGGTTGTGGGGCAGCGGGGTCCTCAACGGGGGAGCTCCGTCGCCGGACCTTCCCCGGCGGGGGCTGTCCCAGGAAATGCTCGCGGCCATTCGGGAGATCAAGGGCCGGTACTACGACACCGAGGCCGGCCGGGTGGACTACCGGGCCATCGCGACCTCCCCCGAGTACCGGGCATACAAGGGGCTCGCGGCCCGGCTCCGGCACTTCGACCTCACCCAATTGCGCGACGGGAAAGAGAAGCTGGCCTTCTGGATCAACCTCTACAACACGATCGTGGTGGACGGCGTCATCGCCCTGGGCATCACGGCGTCGGTCCAGGAGGTGCCGGGCTTCTTCCGCAGGGTGGCCTACGACATCGGCGGGCGCCGGTTCTCCCCCGACGACATCGAGCACGGCATCCTGCGGGCCAACCGCCGGCCCCCCTACCGGCCCTTTCGCCCCTTCGGGCCCCTGGACGGCCGCCGGGCGTTTGCCCTGCGGCCGCTCGACCCCCGCATCCACTTCGCCCTGGTCTGCGGGTCGCGCTCCTGCGCCCCGATCCGCTTCTACTCCCGGGAGCACGTGGACGAGGAGCTCGAGCTCGCCGCGACGGCCTTCGTCAACGGGCCGGAGGTGGACGTCCAGGTGGACCGGAGGAGGGTGCGCCTGTCGCGCATCTTCGAGTGGTACGAGGCCGACTTCGGCGGCCGCGCCGGGGTGCTCGACTTCATCCGCCGCCACCTCCTGGACACGGAAAAGCGGGAGTTCCTCGAAGCGCGGGGGAAGAGCCTGGAAGTGGAGTACACCGCCTACGACTGGGGCCTGAACGGGTGAGAGGGCGACGGGCGTAACCGGTCGAGCGCGGATCCGGTCCGGTTCCTCTGTAGGAGCCAGCTCCTGCTGGCGATGTCGGCCGAAGGCCGACCCTTGCCCCTGCCGCTAGCGCGGCAAGTCGCCTGCGGGAGCAGGCTCCTACACTCGCTTCTCGTTGTCCTCCGGATAGAGAGCGGCCGGCCGGTTACGCCCGAGGGCGACCCCCCCGGCGCCTCCCACGCCACCCTGCCCTCCGCTCCGTTCTGGAGCGGCGAGGCCCGCGCGTGATACCTTCGTTCGCGCCCCGAGAACGGCGCGCCTGCGCCCCCTGCAGCAAGAGACCAGATGCTCCAGCTTTTCCAGAGAATCGGCGCCGCGACGGATGCCTGGCGAGAAGCGGGCTATCCGTGCCCCGAGCACCCCGCCGTCGCCGAGGTCCTGGAGTGGTCTCGCGACGCCGAGGCCGGTTTCCTCCGCTACCTCCGTGCCCCTCAGCTCCGGGCACTGGAGACTTATTGGTATCTGCGTCTCGTAGCGGGGACTCCCCAGGTCTTCGACCTCTACCGCCGCGAGTACCCGAAGCACTCCGAGCTGCTGGCCGCCCTGGGACTCCAGCAGCCCGAGATCCGGGAGTACGCACTGGACGAGGGTCTCGAGGCGCTCTGGAACCGCATCCGCAACGACGACGCCTTCGTGAAAGGCTTTCGCCTCGAAGCCCTGCGCGAGACCCTGACCCTCGGCTACCCGAGCTACATCCTGGCCCTCGCCATGGGCGCCGGGAAGACCGTGCTCATCGGCGCGATCCTCGCCACCGAGTTCGCCCTTGCCATCGAATACCCCGATGGTCCCTTCGTCCACAACGCCCTCGTGTTTGCGCCGGGGAAGACCATCATCGAGTCCCTGCGCGAGCTCGCTCAGGTCCCTTACGAGAAGATCCTGCCCCCTCGGCTCCACAAGCCCTTCGCGGCCTCGGTGAAGCTCACCTTCACTCGGGACGGCGAGAAGACCATTCCAGTGGTGGCGGGCTCGAGCTTCAACGTGGTGGTCACCAACACCGAGAAGATCCGCATCCAGAAAGAGACCATCCGGAAGAGCGACGTGGGCAGCCTCTTGCCCCTGATGCGCGAGGACGAGGCCCGGGCCGAGGTGGCGAACCTGCGCCTCCAAGCCATCGCCAGCCTGCCGCACCTCGCGGTCTTCTCCGACGAGGCCCACCACACCTACGGCCAGTCCCTGGACCAGGATCTGAAGAAAGTCCGCAAGACCGTGGACTACCTGGCGGCCCAGACCAACCTGATCTGCGCCGTCAACACTACCGGTACGCCCTACTTCCAGCGTCAGCCCCTCAAGGACGTTGTGGTGTGGTACGGCCTCTCCGAGGGCATCCGCGACGACATCTTGAAAGACCTCTCCGGGAGCATCCAGGCCTACGACTTCGACGGCGACGCCGGAGCCTACGTGGCCCACGTGGTCGAGGACTTTTTCCGGGACTACGGCGCCGTGCGGCTCCCCAACGGCGCCCCGGCGAAGCTCGCCCTCTACTTCCCCCAGACCAACGACCTAACCGAGCTCAAGCCGGTGATTGACCGGGCCCTGGTGGTCGTCGGCCAGAGCCCGGCCCTGTGCCTGGTGAACACCTCCGAAGAGCGCCTGACCAAGCCCGCCGACATCGACGCTTTCAACCGCCTGAACGACCCGGCCGCGCCCCACCGGGTGATCCTTCTCGTCAACAAGGGCACCGAGGGCTGGAACTGCCCCAGCCTCTTCGCTTGCGCCCTGGCCCGCAAGCTCAAGACCTCGAACAACTTCGTGCTCCAGGCCGCCACCCGGTGCTTGCGCCAGGTGCCGGGCAACGCCGTGAAGGCCCGGGTCTACCTCTCCACACACAACTTCGGCGTGCTGGACCGCCAGCTCCAAGAGACCTACGGGGAGACCATCGCCGACCTCAGCCGGGCCGGCCACGAAACCCGGCGGACCCGGATCGTGCTCCGCAGGCTTGACGTGCCTCCGCTCGTAGTGACCCGCGTGGTGCGGACCGTAACGGAAGGGGCTGCGCCGGCAGACCCTCTGCGCCTGAGCCGCCCGCGGGGGGACGAGAAGGGAAGGCTCCGCAAGGCCGTGTACACCGTCGCCGAGCAGGAGTCGACCTACAGCGTGCTCCGCCAGCTCGGCGACACCGTGGAGATCGCGGGGGTACCCGAGGAGGCGGACGCCTACGGCGCGGCGGTGGAGCTCGGCGGCCGATACCGGCTCGACCCCTGGCCCGTGTACGACGAGCTCCGGCGGCTCTACGGCGGTGAGGACCTGCCGGCGGAACACTTGCCGGAGCTGGCCCGGCAGATCGAGGAGCAGACGCGCCGGTACGAGGTGAAGGAAGAGAAGGTCGACGTGGCCCTGGCCCTGGTCAAGCCCGAGGGCTTCGAGCCCAGCGGGGACGAGCTCTACACAGCCGAGATCGTCTACCCGGTGGACCGAGAGCGCACCCTCCTGGCCGTCGAGGCGCTCGCCGCCCAGAACCCGGCAGGCCTGGGCTTTCACTACAGCCCCTACAACTTCGACTCACTCCCCGAGAAGAGCTTTTTCGAGCAGCTCCTTGCCCACCTGAACGTGCAGCCCGGAGAGGTGGAGGACCTCTACTTCACCGGCGCCCTGACCGACCCGGCCAAGACCGACTTCTTCGTCGAGTACAAGGACGACAAGGGCAAGTGGCGCCGGTACACCCCCGACTTCGTGCTCCGGCGCAAGGACGGCCGGGTCCTCATCGTGGAGATCAAGCGCGAGCACGACCGGGCCCACCCCATCGACGGAGAGGGCGGCAAGAAGGCGCTGGCGTTGCGGCGGTGGGAGGAGCTGAACCCCGACCGTCTCAAGTACGAGATGATCTTCACGGCCACGGACGGCGTGAGCGTGGACCAGATGAAGGGAGCGCGGCGGTTTGCGGCGCCGCAATCGTAGGGTGGGTCAAGCGTCGCGGACCCACCAAGAGGCACGAAGCCCCACACCAAGACGCGACAGGAACGCCATGGCGAAGAAGACGACAAACGGGGCGGCGCCGGCAACCCCGCCCAGAACCGAGGTGAAGATCACCGCCGCCAAGGGCCGGCCCATGCTCACCTGGGTGGGCAAGCGGCCCCTGTTCAACGTCACCGCCTTCCCGGCCCAGCACGTGGAGAGCTACGCGCCGCCGGGGTCGTGGGTCCGCTGCGCTCGACCCCGCCCGCGTGGGGTACGCCGACTGGCCGCGGGCCTACCCCCAGGGTGGCCTCCTCTTCCACGGAGACAACAAGGAGGTGCTGGCCCACCTGCTGGCCAACGGCTTTCGCGGCAAGGTGAACCTGATCTACATCGACCCGCCCTTCGACTCGGGCGCCGACTACGTGCGCAAGGTGAGCCTGCGCGGCGCCAAGGGCACGGCCAAGATCGACGGTGAAAGCTACACCCTGGGGGAGCAGATCCAGTACACGGACATCTGGGCGAATGACAACTATTTGCAGTTCATGTACGAGAGGCTGCTGCTACTGAAAGAACTGTTGAGCGAAGCAGGGTTCCTGTTTGTTCATTTGAACACCGATAGAGTACACTACGTGAAGTTGATGATGGACGAGGTATTTGGCCCGAGCGGATTCAGGAACGAAATCATTTGGAAAAGAACTGCAGCTCATGGCGATATAGCTGGAGTCGGCAATGTGCACGATATTATGTTGGTCTATGGTGGGAGCATTCGCTACTCGTTCTGACTCCTTCGGGTTTTTCGTCTTCGGGTAGAAGAGGCGGTTGATTCCACATGGTGCTGGAAGACACGATCGAACGTGCCGTTGTGGATGGCGCACCGGATGCGGAGCATGTCGTTGCCCGTATCCATCACCCACCAAGCGCCGGAGCGCTTCATCCGCGTGTGGCAGATGAACTTGTTCGCCGATTCCATCGCGCCGCTGCCGATGGGGTAGCCGTCTTCGAGATCCTGAAAGTAGTTGATTTGCTCGGCGTGGTTCTCGAGGTAGACGATGAGTTTACGGACTTCCTCGGCGGTGTCCACCGTGCGCGGTTCCAGTTGACGCAAGCCGACAATCACCGAGGTCTTGTCCCCCTCGCAGAGCCGGATCATGTTGCGCTCGGCCCACTGCCGCCCCTCCCAAGCCTGTTCCCCTTCGATGCCCCACTGCGATCGGGCGACCACGTGCAGGTGCTCGAAGCAGTGATAGAAGTCCAAGATCTTCTTGGCGTTGGGGAAGCTGCGCACCATCTCGGTCCACACCCAGCTCGCTCCGTCCCCGATAAGACACACGCGCACCTGCTCCTGGGGGATGCGCTCGGCAGCGACCGCCAAGGCAGCGCCAAGGGTGTCGGAATCCTGAAACTCATGCCAACTCGCCACAGAGATGACGCGATCCTCCGGCGTGAGCAGATAAATCCGAAATCCCTTGATCTCCTTGTACTGCCCTTTGCCGCGCTTGACGTTGCGTCGTGCCTTGGGCCGGGTGCGGCCATGCGCGCCGTCCGAGGAGACGACCAGAACCGGTCGCTCCTCTTCGTCACCGACTGCCTGCGCGATGCGCCGTTCAATCTCCTCTCGATCCGGAATCACCAGGTCGATCGTCGCCGATTTCGCCACCGCCACCAGCGTGTCGTGGGCGCAGGCGTTGCCGACGCAAAGGCCCGTGAGTTGCTCGAGCAGTTGCGATGCCCTCTCAAAGGGCACCTCCGCCGCGGTCAAGGTGACGCGCTTTTGGACGTCGTACTGGTGGCGCCCCGGGGCGAGCCCGAGCACCTCATCGAGCGGGTAGAACCCGTGCTGACAGTTCCCGCAGTAGAAGTACGGTCGACCCAGGGTGAACTGCCCTTGGGCCGTAGAGATCGTCTTCGGTTCCACCCGCTTGCGGTGAAGAGGCTTCTCGCAAAACGGGCAATCCGCCCACTCCTGCTCCAGATAGGAGCCGTAGAGCTTCTCGACGGCGGCCTTCATGCAGGCGGCGAAAAACTCGAGCCGCGTCGCCTGGACGTGCTCGCTCAGGGCAAACAACTCCGGTGCCTTGTCCTGCTCGAACAGCGGAGCGAAGCCGTCCACTCATTGGTCAGCAGCCTTGCGCACCATCGCGCGAAACTCCTCCAGAAGGTCGGGCGCCGTCAGGGCACCGCAGGCCAGCCCCATGGCTCACTGACCCCGGGGCCGAAGCCCCGTCGCCGCTAGGCCCTTGCGAATCGGACAGGTCTTGTCTCGGGAAAGATGCGTCATGGCTCACACGCTCCTCTCCCACCGTCGTATAGCAGTTCTCGGACGAAATGTCCCGCGAAAAATGCACGCCTACCTACCGGTCGCTACCCCCGCGCGGCAGATGCCTGGAACGAACTGCGAATGCTCCCTCTATGGTGCAGACCCGAACTCTGCATTAAGCAAGATTCATCTGCCATACGATCAGACATATATTGATTCCCATTACACACAAACAGACTATAATGGCCGCAAGTATCAGCTGGTAGATCTAACTGCGCCCGGACCCCGACCAGGGTTGATGTATGAGTTCAGAGGTGTTTGGCCACCACCGGGGCGGGTGTGGGCGGTTCTACCTGAGAAAATGGAGGCGCTTTGGGCCAACGGGCGGATTGAGCTAACAGCCGAGGGCAATCCCAGGAAGCGGCAGTACTTGGACGAGATGCCCGGCATGCCTGTGCACGACGTCTGGGTAGACGTGTATCCGGTGAACTCCCAAGCACGTGAGGCTTCAGGATATCCAACACAGAAATCAGAAGCGCTCCTGGAAAGGGTATGCCTTCTCGCCTCCAACCCCGGCGACCTCGTCCTGGACGGCTTCGTCGGCTCCGGCACGACGGCGGCGGTGGCGCAGAAGCTGGGGCGGCGGTGGATCGGGTGCGATATCAACAAGGGGGCGATCCAGACCACGGCGAAGCGGCTCCAGGGGATCATGGCCGAGCAGGCGGCGACGGCGAAGAAGCCCACGGCGCCCAGGCTGCCGGGGATGGAGAACCAGGGAGAGGCCGAGCCGTCGCCAGCCCAGCTCTCGTTTGGCGTGTGGCGGGTCAACGACTACGACCTCCAAATCCAGCACAACGAGGCCGTCGCCCTCGCCTGCGAGCACGTCGGCGTGCAGCGGAGCCGCAGCGATGGCTTCTCGACGGCACCCTCGGAAAATCCCTGGTCAAGATCATCCCCTTCGGCCATCCCCTCACACCCCTGGACCTGGAAGAGCTCAAGCGCGAGCTCGGCGCCCGGCCCGAGGAGGACCGGCCGGTCACTGTGGTCTGCCTGGGCATGGAGCTCGCCGCCCAGGCCTGGGTGGAGGAGTGGAATCGGCTGCGCAAGGGCCGGGACGCCGTGAACCGGATCGAGGTGATCGAGCTGCGCACCGATCCCAAGTACGGCCGCTTCATTCGCCACGAGCCCGCCTCGGCCCGGGTCTCGGTCTCCCGCAAGGGAGGAGTGCTTAAGGTCGAGATCCAGGACTTCCTCTCCCCCGGCATCCTCGAGCGCCTGGCCCAGCAGACCCCGCTGCTCAAGCCGAAGATCGACGACTGGCGCGCGATGGCCGATTGCGTGATGATCGACCCCTCCTACGACGGGCGGGTCTTCCGGGTCGCTCTCGCCGATGTGCCTGCCAGGAAGACCGACCTGGTGCAGGGCACCTACGAGCTCCCGGCGCCAAAGGGCAAGACTACGGTGGCGGTGAAGGTGGTGGACATGCTGGGGGAAGAGGTGCTGGTGCTGGCCGAGGCGTAGCTCCGTCCGGCTCCCCGCGCGTCGTTGCAGGCGTAGGGTGGGTCAAGCGAAGCGGACCCACCACGCACCTCGGCCGACGGGGGAACCATGCCGGAATGCCGGCGCAACTTCACGCCTTGCTCATGGTTGACGCCTTGACGCTTAACGTTATGCGGTATATGGTTTCGTCATGATTCGGAGCTTTCGATGTGGCGATACCCGGCGCCTGTTCGAGACGGGAGAAAGCAGGCGCTTCTCCTCCATAGGGAACGTGGCGACGCGCAAGCTGGCGCAATTGGATGCCGCCCAGACGCTCGAGTTCCTCCGCGCGCCGCCCGGCAATCGGCTCGAGGCCTTGAAAGGGGATCGGGACGGGCAGTACAGCATCAGGGTCAACGACCAATACCGGCTGTGTTTTCGGTGGACTGAAGCGGGGCCGGAAGACGTGGAGATCGTAGACTACCACTGAAGGGATGGGCGTCATGGTGAAAAGCGGTATGCGGCCGGTGCACCCCGGCGAGGTCTTGCGCGAGGAGTTCCTGGTTCCCCTGGGCCTGAGCGCCAACGCGCTCGCCAAGGCATTGCGCGTTCCCGCTCCTCGGGTCAACGACATCGTTCGCGAGCGGCGCGGCGTCACCGCAGACACGGCCATGCGGCTGGCGCGTTACTTCGGTGGCGACGCGCGTTCGTGGCTGAACCTGCAGGCTGCCTACGACCTGCGGGTGGCCGAGATCCAGGATGCACAGCGGATCGAGAGAGAGATTACGCCCAAGGCCGCCTGATCGACGCGCGGCGACCCGAGGGCCGTCACCCCCCGGAGAGGTCCCCGGCGCCGAAGCCTCGGCGCACGAGCTGTGCGCGAAGAGCGAGCCGGGCCCGGTGCAGAAGAACCCAGAGATTGGATGGGGTTGTGCCGAGCAGGGTGAACAGCTCCGGGGTCGGAATCCCCTCCATCTCCCGCAGGATGAACGCGCTGGCTTGCCGCGGCGGCAGGTCCCGCAGGCGCTCGGAAAGCGCCTGCCGGAACGCGCTCCGGTCCAGT
>JBFLZB010000078.1 GCA_040756475.1 Thermodesulfobacteriota bacterium | reverse complement strand
ACCGGGCCACGGGCCGGCTGACCCTGGCGGAAACCCACTTGCAGGAGGCGCTCACCGCAGCCCCGCGCCCCCTCTACCGGCGCGCCCTCCAGGAGGTCCGGTCCCAGGGGGAGGCCAGCCGGCCGTAATCGGGCCGCGGATCTCTCGAAACCTCGAACCGGCTCCGATCCAGGCCGTGCCTCGGACCGCCAAAAGGACTTCTACAGGCGCAGCCGGCTGTGGGACTTTGCCCGCTGGCGGGACGATGCGTACACGTAGCCCAGCACCCAGCCCAGGAGGAGCACCACCACCCCGGAAAAGAACCAGTAGAAGGTCTCCCGGGCCTTGAGGCTCTGGTTTTCGACGCGCAGCCGCTCCAGCTCGGCCTGGGCTCCCTCCTGGGCCGCCCGCAGCTCCTCCGCCCTGTCCCGCAGCGCCATCACGTCCTGGTTGATGGCCTTCCAGGCGGCGAACTCTGTTTCCACCTCCTCCAGGCGGCCCTGCAAGCGCCGCCCATCGGCTGCGGCACGGTCGCGTTCCGCGCGGGTGGCGTCCAGGGAGGCCTTGTGCTGTGCCGCCTCCGCACGCGCGAGCTCCAGGTCGCGCCGGGCGGCGTCCAGCAGAGGACCCCTGGGCGGCTGGGTGGTCAGGTAGCGGGTCAGGACCCACCCCTCCTCCCCGGCGCCCGTGCGCACCCGGCTCCAGCCTTCCTTGTCCTCCAGCTGCTCCACAGGGGCCCCGCTCGGGAGCATTCGCAGAATCCTGTACTCCAGCGTCGGCCCGGAGCGCAGGGGAATTTCGAGCTGATCGGTGACGAAGACCGCTCCCGAGGCGCCGGTCGCCGTCCACAGGGTGATGGCGACCAACGAACCTGCCAACCGAAACCACGACATGAGAACCTCCTGCCAGCCTGGGTGGGGACGTGCTTGCTTACAACAGGAGCCGGGGAGCGTCAAGCGGAGGACAGGAACCCCTTGGGGTTTGCGGACCTGGCCGGTACACTGACCCCCGCCCTTCCGGACGGTCTTCTCCACAGGAGGACTCCCATGACCCCGCGCGAGCTGGTGGACGGCGTATCGGGCCTCGTCTCCCTCCCCGACGTGTGGCTGCGCATCAGCCAGCTCCTCGACGATCCCCGGGCCGATGCGGCCGCCCTGGGCGAGGTGGTCGCCCACGACCCGGCGCTCACCTCGCGCCTGCTGCGGCTGGTGAACAGCGCCTGCTACGGGCTGCCCTCCCGGGTGGAGACGGTGTCCCGGGCCGTGGCCCTGGTGGGGAACGAGGAGCTGCGCCACCTGGTGCTCTCCTCCGCCGCGACGGGGGCCCTCCAGCGGCTCAAGCCCGAGGGCTTCGACCTGGACGCCTTCTGGCACCACAGCGTGCACTGCGCGCTGCTCGTGCGGGCCCTGGCGGCCCGGCGCCAGCCCCGACACCGGGAGCGGGGGTTCGTCTCGGGGCTCCTCCACGACGTGGGGCGGCTCGTCCTGTGCCATCAGGCGCCCGGGGCGTGCCGGGCCTGCGCGGAACCCCCGCCTCGAACCGGCGCCGAGCTCCTGGCGCGGGAACGCGCGGCGCTGGGGTTTACCCATGCCGACGTGGGGGGCGAGCTCCTGAGATCCTGGGGTCTGCCCGAGAGCCTCTGGGAGCCCGTCCAGTTCCACCACGAGCCCGCGGCGGCGCGAAGCTTCCCGGTGGACGCCGCGTTGCTGCACCTCGGCCACGCGGTGGCAGAGGTGGAGGAACCGGGGACCGGTGCCGTCGCTGCCGGTTCCCTCAAGGAGCTCGAGCTCCCCGCCCGGCTCTGGTCCCAGGCGGGCCTCTCCCCCGGCGTGCTGGAGGAAGCCGTCCTGGAGGCGAGCGGCGACTGGTTCGACGTCATCGAGGTGCTCCGGCCGGGGGCCGGGGTCATCTACTGACGGCAGCCCGCCGGGAAGGGTCTCCCCCCAGGTTCATGAAGTCGATGACCCGGCCCCGCTCCAGCTCCCGCAGGGGCAGGCACGGGGCCCCCAGGGCCTGGGCGAGCACCCGGGGGTAGGGGTAGAAGTCGATCCACGTCTGGTCCGTGTCCACCACCAGGCTGCGGATGCCGGCGGCGCGCAGCCGCCGGGCGCGGGTCAGGGCCTCCTCGAAGGGGTCGCGGCCCTCCATGCTGATGTTGGCCTTGCCGTCGGTGAGCAGCACCAGGAGCGGGGTGCGGCCTGGGTGCTTGCGGGCCTCCCGGCCGAACACCTCGAGGCTCTTGGCCAGGGCCAGGGCCAGGGGGGACTTGCCCCCCGTGGGGAGCTCCCGCAGCCGCAGCTGCGCCTGGCCCACGCTGGTGGTGAACGGAAGCACCAGGCGGGCCTCGGTGCCCCGAAACGCCAGCAGGCCCACCCGGTCGCGCTTCTGGTACGCGTCGGCGAGCAGCGACAGCACGATCCCCTTGGCCCGGGCCATGACCTCCTCGGCCCCCATGGACCCGGAAGCGTCCACCCCGAAGAGCAGGCTCACCCCCGAGGTTCGGGTGCGCACCTTCTCGCGCAGGTCCGGCGACCGCACCAGGAGCACCGTGGTCCTGCCGGCGGCACCCTCGCCGCCCGCGGCCGCTTCTTCGGCGCGGCGGCGCAGCTGGTGGGGGGCGGCGGCCCGCAGGGTGGCGTCCACGGCCAGGGAGCGGGGCCTGCCCAGGGGCAGGCGGGCGCGCACGTAGCGGCCGGCGTCGGGGGAGGGGACGTTCTTGATGCGGCGCCCCCGGGAGAGGCTCGGGCGGGCCCGGCGCGTCACCAGGGTGCCGCGCACCCGGAAGAGGCCCGACGGCGCGTACACCCGCTCTTCGAGGACCAGCCGGTCCTCGGGCTTCTTCTCGGGGCTCAGGTGAGGGCTTTTTTTTTAGCCGCGGCCCGCTGCTCCTCCTGAGCTTCCCGGGTGCGGCGCACGGAGGCCACCACTTCTTCCTGGGAGAGGATGCGCTCCTCGAAGGGGGTCTTCTTCATCCGGTGGGGGTAGACCAGGGCGGCTGCCTCGGCGATGTCGGCGTCGGTCACCGCGGTGCGGCCCCGGAAGGCGGCCAGGGCGGCCACGGTCTTCCCCAGGGCCACGTCGGCGCGGTGGCCGTCCACCCCCAGGTCGACGCTCAGGGCGGCGATGACCTGGAGGACGTCGTCGCCGGCCTCCACCCGGGGCAGAAGCCTCTCGGCCCGCACGATGGCCTCCCGCAGGCGGGCATCCTCGGCTTCCCAAGCCCGGCGGAAGGCGGCCGGGTCGGCCTCGTAGGCCCGCCGGCGCTTGAGCACCTCGACCCGCAGCGCCGGGTCGCGGATGCCGGTCACGTCCACGCACAGGCCGAAGCGGTCCAGGAGCTGGGGCCGCAGCTCCCCCTCCTCGGGGTTCATGGTGCCCACCAGGACGAAGTGGGACGGGTGGGTGTAGGAAACCCCTTCGCGCTCGATGTGGTTCACCCCCATGGCCGCGGCGTCCAGGAGCACGTCCACGATGTGGTCTTCCAAAAGGTTCACCTCGTCCACGTACAGGATGCCCCGGTGCACCTTGGCCAGCAGCCCCATCTCGAAGCGCTTTTCCCCCGTCTTCAGGGCCTGCTCGATGTCGAGGGAGCCCACGACCCGGTCCTCCGTGGCCCCCACCGGCAGATCCAGGACCCGCATGCGCTGGGATTCCACGGGAAGCGTGCGCCCCTCCTCGAGGCGCAGGCGGCACGCCGCGCACATGTCCCGGGCGCGGGCAGGGTGGCACCGGAAGGGGCAATCGGCCACCACGGGGATCTCGGGCAGGAGCTGGGCCAGCGCCCGCACCGCGGTGGACTTGGCCGTGCCCTTCTCGCCCCGGATCAGGACCCCGTCGATGGTGGGGTCGATCACGTTGAGGATGAGGGCCAGCCTCATGCTCTCCTGGCCCACGAGGGCCGAGAAGGGAAAGACCGTGGAGTGGGGCACGGGTGCTCCTGGCGCAGGGCTCGGGGGGCGGGCGAAGGCGCCGAATGGTACCACGGGCGACCCGGGGCGAAAACCCCGGCCTGCCCGCCTTCCCTTTCCCCGGTCCGGCGTCCCGGGGTACCCTGGGGGCATGAGAACCTCGACGTTGTGGGGGGCATGGGCCGCGCTGGCGGGGCTGCTCCAGGGGTGTGCCGTCCCGGTGGTGGGGGGCGACAACCTCCTGAGCCGGGCCGAGGAGCGCCGGATCGGCCGGCAGGTGGTGGCGGAGGTCGAGCGCGAGTTCAAGATCCTCGACGATCCCTACCTGCGCGCCTATCTCAAGGGCATCGGGGACCGGGTGGGCTCCGCCATGGGCGCCAGCCAGTTCGAGATGACCTTCCACGTGGTGGCCGATCCCCGCATCAACGCGTTTGCGGTGCCGGGGGGGCACATCTTCGTCACCTCCCAGACCGTGCTCGTGTGCCAGGACGAGAGCGAGCTCGCCGGAGTGGTGGCCCACGAGGTGGGCCACGCCGAGGCCCGCCACCTGGCCCACCGGGTCCAGAAGGCCACGAAGGTGAACCTGGCGGCCATGGCTGCGGTGCTGGCCGGGGCCTTCCTGAGCGGCAGTCCCCAGGCCGGGGCCGCCGTGGCCGCCTTCGGGGTGGCCGGGGCCCAGACCAAGATGCTCCAGTACAGCCGGGCCGACGAGGAGGACGCCGACCGAAGGGCTGCCCGGGCGCTGGTGGCCGCCGGCTACGATCCCTGGGGGCTCGTGCGGTTCATGGAGACCATCCGGCGGGAGTCCCCGGCGCCCCAGGGCGTCCCTGCGTACCTCTTTACCCATCCCCTTCCGGAGAACCGCTCCTCCTACATCGCCGACGCCCTGCGCGATCCCCCCCGGGTGCGGCCCGACGCCGCGGCTCGGGGAGGCCTGTGGCGAGCCCAGGCGCGGGTGCTGGCGGAAGATCCCCGCTCCTGGGGAGTGGCCACCTTCCGGCAGCGCGTCGCGGAGCACCCGGAGAGCGTCGACGCCCGGCTGGGCCTGGCGGTGCTCCTGCGCGGCCAGGGGCGCTACGAGGAGGCCCTGGGCCTCCTGGCGGAAGCCCTGGCCCTGGCCCCCGGCGAGCCCGAGGTGCTCCACGAGGCGGCGCGGGTGTGGCTTCGCCGGGGGAACCCCGGCGAGGGCATCGCCCGGCTCGAGGCCCTGCGGGCCGCAGGGGCGGCCCCGGTGCCGGCCCTGCGGGACCTGGGGTGGGCGTACCTGGAACAGGAGCGGGGCGACGACGCCCTCGCGGTGTACGACGAGCTGGCCGCCCGAGACCCCGAGTGGGAGAGGCTCTCCTACCATCGGGGGCTCGCCCTGGGCAAGGCGGGGCGCGAGGCCGAGGCCCACGAGGCCCTGGGTGACCACTACCGGGACGCGGGCCGCCCCGACCTGGCCCGCCGCCACTACGAGGAGGCGGCGCGCCGACTGCCGGCAGGGGACGCCAGGGCGCGGGTGGAGCAGGCGATGGAGGGGCTGCGTCGGGGCCCCGAGGAGGATTGAGGCGCCGCAAGGCGGCCGCAGCACCCGGCGGCCGCCCCTCCCCGTGCCACAGGCATCAGGCCAAGTGTTGGAAGTTATTGCAATAATTTGGTGAATCCGCGGGGCCCTCCCCGTGCCGGCCGCCTTTACTTTCGCCCCCTCCTCTGGTACCGTCCGCCGATGTTTTCGGGCGGGAGCCCCCGGGCCGCAGAGCGCCGGCCGGCCGCCCACCGTCAACCGTGCCCCCGGGGCGAAAGGAAGACGCGACCTTGTCCCTGAAGATCTTCAACACCCTGTCCGGGACCAAAGAGGGCTTTGCGCCGCTCGCGCAAGGCCGGGTGGGGATGTACGTGTGCGGGGTCACCGTGTACGACCTGTGCCACGTGGGCCACGCCCGGGCGGCGGTGGTCTTCGACGTGGTGTACCGGTACCTCAAGTATTCCGGCTACGAGGTCACCTACGTCCGCAACTTCACCGACATCGACGACAAGATCATCCGGCGCGCGAACGAGGAGGGGGTCTCCGCCCAGCAGGTCGCCGAGCGTTACATCGCGGCCTTCTACGAGGACATGGACGCCCTGGGGGTGCTGCGGCCCACCCGCGAGCCCCGGGCCACCGAGCACGTGGAGGACATGATCGCCCACGTGCAAAAGCTCATCGAGCGGGGCCACGCCTACGAGGTGGAGGGCGACGTGTACTTCGGGGTGGAGAGCTACCCGCCCTACGGCAAGCTCTCGCGCCGCCCCCTGGACGAGATGGTGGCCGGCGCCCGGGTCGAGGTGGACGCCCGCAAGAAGAGCCCCCTGGATTTCGCCCTCTGGAAGGCCTCCAAGCCCGGCGAGCCGTCCTGGCCCAGCCCCTGGGGCCCGGGGCGACCGGGGTGGCACATCGAGTGCACCGTCATGGGCCAGAAGTACCTGGGGCCCACCCTCGACATCCACGGCGGGGGACGCGACCTCGTCTTTCCCCATCACGAGAACGAGGTGGCCCAGGCGGAAGCGGCCACCGGAGAGCCCTTCGTGCGCTGCTGGATGCACAACGGGTTCGTGAACATCAACCAGGAGAAGATGTCCAAGAGCCTGGGGAACTTCTTCACCATCCGCGAGGTTCTCAAGCAGGTGCACCCCGAGGTGCTGCGGTTCTTCCTCCTTTCCCACCACTACCGCAGCCCCGTGGACTACTCCGACGTCTCGGTGCACGAGGCCGCCGCGGGCCTCGACCGACTCTACGGGCTGATGGCGCGCATCGACGAGGGGCTGGCGGGGCGCGAGGCGCCGGCCCAGGTGCCCGTGGGAGAACTCGCCAACGGCGCCCGCGCGGCCCACGAGGCGGTACTGGGGCTCCTCTTCCAGTTCGAAGAGGCGATGAACGACGACTTCAACACCGCCGAGGCCCTGGGCTACCTGCACAAGTGCGCCCGCCAGGTGGGGGCCTTCCTCCACGAGGGCTTCGAACCGAGCCCCCGGAACCTGGCCGTGCTCCGGTACGCTTCCGAGAGCCTCCGCCGGGTGGGGGGAGTGCTCGGCCTCCTCCAGGAGCCGCCCGCAGCCTACTTCGGAGCCCTGCGCCAGGGGGCCGCGGCAGCCAAGGGTCTGGACCCCGCCGCCGTCGAGGCGAAGATCGCCGAGCGAAACCAGGCCCGGAAGGACAAGGACTGGAAGCGCGCCGACGCCGTGCGCGACGAGCTCGCCGCCTGGGGCGTCGTCCTGGAGGACGGCCCCGGTGGTACCACGTGGAAGGTGAAGGGGGGCGGGTGAAGTACGTCCCATAGGTCTCATACGTCCCATCGGGCCGCCGCGCGGGCCACGAGGCTGCCATGGATCCCGATCGGTTCCAGAGGGCACGAGCCCACCTCACCTCCGCCCTGGTGATCCACAACGACTTCGTGGCCGTGCGGGCCCGGGGTGCCACGGTGGAGGACCAGGACGGGCGGCAGTACCTGGACTTCACCGCCGGTCTGGCCACCGCCAACACCGGCCACAACCACCCACGGGTGGTGGAGGCGGTGCGGCGGCAGGCCGAGAAGCTCCTCCACGCCGGGTGCATCTTCTACCACGAGCCCCTCCTGGAGCTCTGCGAGGCCCTGGCCCGGGTGCTGCCGCCCGGGCTCGACCGCTTCTTCTTCAGCAACTCCGGGGCCGAGGCCGTGGAGGGGGCGATCAAGCTCTGCCGCTTCCACACCGGGCGCCAGGGGGTGCTCGCCTTTGCCCCCTCCTTCCACGGCCGCACCCTCGGCGCGCTCTCCCTCACGGCCTCCACCGCGCGCTACCGCCGCGGCTACGCGCCGCTGCTGCCGGGCGTGCACCACGCCCCCTACCCCTACTGCTTTCGCTGCCCCGTGGGCCGGGCCCCCGAGACCTGCGGAGAGGCGTGCCGGGACCACCTGGAGTGGCTCTTCCGGCACCTGGTGACCCCCGACGAGCTCGCCTGCGTCGTGGTGGAGCCGGTGCTGGGGGAGGGGGGGTACGCCGTCCCGCCCCCGGGGTTCCTCGCCCACCTGCGGGCCCTGTGCGACCGCTGGGGCATCCTCCTGGTCTGCGACGAGGTCCAGTCGGGCATGGGGCGCACGGGCCGGTGGCTGGCCTGCGAGCACTTCGGGGTCGTGCCCGACGTGGTGACCCTGGCCAAGGGCATTGCCTCGGGCCTTCCCTTGAGCGCCGTGGTCTCGCGGTCCGAGCTCATGGACCGCTGGCCCCCCGGGGCCCACGGCACCACCTTCGGGGGGAACCCCGTCTCCTGCGCCGCCGCCGTGGCCACGATCGGGGTGATCGAAGAGGAGGGCCTCCTGGAAAACGCCCGGGTCCTGGGGCGGCGGGCCCTGGACCGCCTGGGGGAGATCCGGCGGCGCCATCCCTGCGTGGGAGACGTGCGGGGGCTCGGGCTCATGATCGGGGTCGAGCTCGCGCGCCTGGGCAAAGAGCCCTACCCCGAGGGCGTGGAGCGGGTGCAGGCCCACGCCCTGGAGCGGGGCCTCCTCCTCCTGGAGTGCGGGGCCCACAAGACGGCGCTACGGCTGGCGCCGCCGCTCGTGCTCCGGGAAGACGAGCTCGACCGGGCCCTGGCCATCCTGGACGACGCCCTCGCGGGGCTCGGCACGGAGGCGCTGTGATCCGCAGGCGGGCCGTCATCCTGGGGGCGGCGGGGCGCGACTTCCACAACTTCAACGTGGTCTTCCGGGCCGACCGCGGCGTCAAGGTGGTGGCCTTTACCGCCGCCCAGATCCCCGGCACCGAGGGGCGCACCTACCCCCCCGAGCTCGCGGGCCCCCTCTACCCCCGGGGCATCCCCATCCGGCCCGAGGCCGAGCTCGAAGACCTGCTGCGGCGCCACCGCGCCGACCTCGCGGTCTTCGCCTACAGCGACATCTCCCACGAGCAGGTGATGCACCGGGCGTCGCGAGCGCTCGCCGCGGGGGCCGACTTCTGGCTCCTGGGCCCCGAGCGCACCATGCTCCCGGCGCGCCGGCCGGTGATCTCCGTTTGCGCCGTGCGCACGGGGTGCGGCAAGTCGGCGGTGGCCCGGTACGTGGTGAAGCTGTGCCGGGAGCGGGGGCTTGCCACCGCCGTGCTGCGCCACCCCATGCCCTACGGCGACCTCTTGGCCGAGCGCTGCCAGCGCTTCCGAACCCTGGAGGACCTGGACCGGGCCGGGTGCACCGTGGAGGAGCGCGAGGAGTACGAGCTCCACTTGAAAGCCGGGGCCACGGTCTACGCCGGAGTGGACACCGCCGAGGTGCTCCGGGCGGCCGAGGCCGAGGCGGACGTGCTGGTGTGGGACGGGGGAAACAACGACTTCCCCTTCCTGCGGCCGGATCTCGAGCTCGTGGTCCTCGACCCCCACCGGCCGGGCCACGAGCTGGCCTACCACCCGGGCGAGACGAACCTGCGCCGGGCGGGGGTGGCGGTGGTGAACAAGGTGGACACCGCCCGCCCCGAGGACGTGGAGGCCGTGGAGGCGAGCGTGCGGGCGGCCAACCCGGGGGCGGCCATCGTCCGCCTGGCCTCGCCGCTCACCCTGGAGGCCTCCAAGTCCATAACAGGCCGCCGGGTGCTCGCCGTGGACGACGGCCCCACCCTCACCCACGGGGGCATGGCCTACGGGGCGGCGGCGCTGGCCGCCCGGCGCTTCGGCGCCGAGCTCGCAGACCCCCGCCCACACGCCCGGGGGTCGATCCGGGAGGCCTACCGGGAGTATCCCCACCTGGGGGCGGTCCTCCCGGCCCTGGGGTACTCCCCCGGGCAGCTCCGGGAGCTCAAGGAGACCATCGAGGCGACCCCCTGCGACCTCGTCCTGGTGGGCACCCCCGTGGACCTGCCGCGGCTGCTCGGGCTCACCAGGCCCGCCGTGCGGGTGCGCTACGAGGTGGAGGAGGCGGGGGGGCCCGGCCTTCGCGGGCACGTGGAGCGGTTCCTCGACGCCACCGTGGTCGCCCCCCGCCCGCCCGCTGCGACGGGGCCGGAGCCCCCGTGAACCGGCGCCGGGGCGCCCCTCTGTGCGTCGTCTCCCTGGGGGGCAACGCGCTCCTGCGCCGGGGGGAGTCGGGCACCATCGAAGAGCAGTTCGAGCACGCCCGCACGTGCACCGCCCAGATCTCCCGGATGCTCCGGCAGGGCCGGCGGGTCGTCGTCACCCACGGCAACGGCCCCATCGTGGGCAACATCGTCATCCGCAACGAGGCCGCCCGAAACACCGTGCCCCCCATGCCCCTCTACATCTGCGACGCCGACTCGGAGGGGGGCATCGGCTTCATGATCCAGCAGACCCTCTACAACCACCTGCGGCGCCACGAGCGGGCGCGCCCCGTGGTGACCCTCATCACCCAGGTGGTCGTGGACCCGGACGACCCCGCGTTTGCTGCGCCCACCAAGCCCATCGGCCCCTGGTACACCGCCGGGGAGGCGGCCCGGCTGGAAGCCGAGAAGGGCTGGCGGGTCGTGCGCGCCCGGCCCGGGGGCGAGGGGGAGGAAGGCCGGGCCTACCGGCGGGTCGTGCCCTCGCCGCGCCCCCTGCGCATCGTGGAGGCGGCCGTGATCCGCCGGCTCGCCCGGGAGGGCGTGGTGGTCATCGCGGCCGGGGGCGGAGGGGTGCCCGTGGCCGAGGGGCCCGAGGGGGAGCTTCGGGGGGTCGAGGCCGTGGTGGACAAGGATCTCGCCACCGCCGTCCTCGCCCGGGAGCTCGGCGCCGAGGCGGTCCTCATCCTCACCGACGTGGACCGGGTCTACCTGGACTTCGGCCAGGCGGACCAGCGGGGTCTGGGGGAGGTGAGCGTCGCCGAGCTCAAGGAATACCGCGCCCAGGGCCACTTCCCCCCCGGCACCATGGGCCCCAAGGTCGACGCCGCCCTGGAGTTCCTGGAGGCCGGCGGCCGCGAGGTCGTCATCACCAGCCCCGAGCTCGCCGTCGAAGCCATGCAGGGCCGCGCCGGCACCCGCATCGTCCCATAGAGAAGACCGTATTTCTCCGACTGCGGGATAGGAGTCGACCTCTTCTGTTACACTCCCGACGAGGCGAAGGCGGTCCCCCTCGCCCGGGCCGCCCTTGCCCGTGCGCTGATCCTCTGGGACCGAGAAGCAATCGGCGCAGAATGAGCCCTCGCGGAGGGCGAGCCGAGTGAGTTGCCCATGACCTTCGATCACCCCGAGGGATGAAACGGTAGGGCGGGCGGTTCCCGCGTAGCGGGGTTCGCCCGCCGAGTGCGGCGGGGCAAGCCCCGCCCTACGGCGCTCCTGCGGGCTCGGGGACAGCGAGTTTCTTTATAGGTCGGCCGGCGAGCGTGCGCCGAGCTGCTGGCCGCCCAGGTGCAGGGGCACCGGGATGTGCTCGGAGCCGGAGTCGCTCGTTGTCGGCCCTGTGGAGCGCCCTCTGCACAGGGGGGAGAGAAACAACGCGAGGGCAACTTACGCCTTGCGTCTCCGCCCGGGGCCGCGCTACAAGGGGGACCGATTCGCTCTCACGGGGGTGGCGCGATGACGGAGCCCGGCCGAGAGGCCGCACCCGATCGGACCAACGAGGCCGCATCCGCAGGCAACCGCCGGCGGGTGCGGCCTCCTGTCGTTTGGCCTTACCGCCTGTCCGGCCCGGAGCAGGTGGGAGGCACGATGGCCCCAGGTCCAGCCGAGGGTTGCTGAGCCGTAGCGGCCTGGGCCGCGGGCCGGCCGTGGGCAGCGGAGGAATCGTGATGCCCGTGTACCTGTGTCGGTGGCCCAACGGCGACGTGTCCCTCGTGGAGGCGCAGGACCCGGAGGAGGCCTCGATCCTCCTGGACGAGGTCGGCAACGCCGACGAGGCCGAGCTCCACCACCTCGCCGACCTGCTCGTGAGCTTCCGTCTCGACGACGAGGGCTCGCTGCAGGTGGACCAGTGGGGCGAGGCCTGCCGGAAAGAGGTCTACGAGGTGGCCTACCCGGCCCTCGAGGCGGCCCGCGACGCCGCGTTCCACGGGGGCTGGGAGCCAGGCCACCGGCCCATCCCCGAGCCGCTGCGCGCCGCGGTGGAGCATGAGCGGGCGCGAGGTTTGGAAGGGGGCGAGGGAGAGCGGCACGAGGCCCGCACCGAGCTGGGCCGAGAGCTCCAGGGGCTCATGGGGGCGCCGTCCGCGCTTGTCGACCGGCTGGTTGAGCTCGAGGGAGAGAGGGTCTTGAAGAGGGCCAAGCCGAAGGGGCCGAAGCAGTGACGGGCCGCGGGGTTCCCGGTGGACGGGGAGCCACCGCCTGTGGGGGCGCGTCGGGGCTACGCCACTGGGGGTCGATCCACAGGTCGTTCAGAGGGCTCCGGACCGCGTGGCCGCCCCGTTGGAGCACGTGGGTGTAGATCATGGTCGTGCGCAGGTCTTTGTGGCCCAAGAGCTCTTGAACCGTGCGAATGTCGTAGCCTGCCTCCAAGAGATGGGTGGCGAACGAGTGGCGAAACGTATGGGGGGTGGCGTGTTTGGGGATCTCGGCGGCACGCACGGCGCGGCTGACGGCCTTCTCGATCGCCTTCGCGCCGGCGTGGTGACGGCGGGTCACCCCGGACCGGGGGTCCACCGACCGGCGAACCGAAGGGAACACATACTGCCATCCCCACTGCTCACTTGCGTTGGGGTACTTGCGGGCCAGGGCAAAGGGCAAGTAGACCTTGCCGAAGCCCTCGGCCAGGTCGGTGTCGTGAAGCGCCTTCACGCGCACGAGATGGTCACGAAGCGCAGGCTCCACCGGCTTGGGCAGCATGGTTACGCGATCCTTCTGCCCCTTGCCGTCTCTCACGGTGACCGCGCGGTAGGCGAAGTCGACGTCCTTCACGCGCAGCCGCAGGCACTCCATGATACGGAGGCCCGAGCCGTAGAGGAGCCCGGCGATGAGGGCGAGGGTGCCTTTCAGTTGTCCGAGCACGGCCGCCACCTCTGGCCGCGTGAGCACCACGGGGAGGAGCTCAGGGCGTTTGGCCCAGGTCACGTCTGCCAACTCGCCCATGGGCTTCTCTAGCCCGTGCTCGAAGAGGAAGAGGATGGCGCAGAGCGCCTGGTTCTGGGTCGACGCGGCGACCTCGCGCTTCACCGCGAGGTGGGTCAGAAAGGCCGACACCTCCCCGGTGCCAAGCCGCGCCGGATCCCGGCCGGCGTGGAACCTCAGAAAGCGACCAGCCCAGGCAAGGTACGATTTCTCGGTGCGAAACGTATAGTGGTGGGTTCGGATGGCATCGCGCATGTGGTCGAGGGCCGATTGCGTGGTCATGGCGTCAGGCCTCCCTCGCTTGGCGGGCGCAGCGCCTCGGCGGCTTGGTTCGGAGCTGGGGGCGGCGCGCAGTGCGCATATTGTGCGTAAGTCAGCCATGGCGGAAGGGTTTTGTCAAGGCCTCTGGCTGGGCCGATTGCAGTCTTGTCGGGTGTCCGCGATGAGAATCCTCAAGACGATGAAGCCCGGCGCCAAGGGTACCCAAACACTGGCCGAGGAGTTCGAGGGGCGGCTTGTGTGCGTGCGCTATCGTTACGACGCGGCGGCGAAGCGAAGGTACACCACGGCCGAGATCATCGTGGCCGAGGGGGACTGGATGCCAAGGCAACCCGGTCCCGCCCCTGAAGAGGCCGCCTGGATACGCGTTCGGTGGGATGAGCAGGACCTTCGGGCGCGGGTGAAGGCGGGCGGCGGCAGGTGGGATGCGGAAAGGAGACTATGGTCACTTCCGGCGGGCACGGTTCGAGAGCTCGGATTGGAAAGCCGCGTCGTTCCCCAGGACCGCCCCGAAGGGCTCGCGGCCACCCGTCCCCCGGGCAGTGTCTAGATCTAGACGCCGGGTTGCGGGGCCTGGCGTCTACATGTAGACACTCGGGAGGCGGGATGCGGAGTTTATACGTAGACACCGGAGTGCCTACATATGGGCACCGGTATCCATGTGTAGGCACTTGAGAAGGATTCTTTCGACGCCCAATCTATGTTCGCTTGAAGGAGTAAGATGATAACGTACTACGATGTCATCGCGACAGCCATTGCCCCGGCTACTGCTGCGGCCGTTCTGTTTGTGGTTGTAATGCTGGCATTGGGACGGATCAATTTCCTTCCAAACGGAGAGCGTCGGAACGACTGGCGAAAACTGAAAGATGAACTCCTTTCAAGCCAAGTCGAGTACCACAATAATGCCACTTACCGAGCCTTTGAGTTTTATGTCAAAGTTCTCCTGGCTGTGTTCGGAGGCTTCGCATACATCTCGCTGAGGCCCAGCCCGCTTCCTGAGCACACTCGGTCCCTTATCGACGCCGCAGGCTGGCTTGTCCTTGGCGTGAGCCTACTATTCGCATTGCTTGTCACATCACATCAGCGTGCGAAAATTGAGCGCTGGCGCCGAAGATACACTTGGCTTGAGACAATCACGTGGAACGAATGCTGGTTTGTCTCGGCCGCCGCTGGAATCGCGTTCTTCACGAAGCTGACGGTTGTGCCAATCCTCATGAATTGAGGCGAAGACAGAAAGATCATGAATAGGCCATTCCAGCGCAAGGGTGCGACAAGCAATACTCAAGTGGGACGCGACTTCGAAGATAGAGCAAAGGCATGCTTCGCTCGCCTCGGCGTGCATCTCACCGCCGGAGTGTCGGTTCAAATCGGCATCAATGGAAAGAAGGCACACGTCTTCGACCTCGGCGACATCGATCAGAAGGTTCTCGTCGAGTGCAAGGCCCATACATGGACCGAAGGCGGAAATGTGCCGAGCGCGAAGATTACGACATGGAATCAGGCCATGTATTACTTCCACGCGGCGCCAACGGGCTATCGTAAGGTACTTTTCGTACTCCGCCACTTCAATGAAAAGCGGAATGAAACCCTTGGGCAATACTACATCCGGACGAACCCGCACCTTATTCCGAAGGACGTGGAACTCTGGGAACTCGATGAGGCCAAGGACATAGCCGAAAGAATCAGATAGGCAGCGAACCAGGGGCTGGTTCGGACGGTCGCTACGCTCCCGCCGCACAGCCCTCGCGTTCGCGAGAGTCACGGAGGCACTTCATGAACTACAAGCGGGTCCTCTTTGCTGTTCCGGTATACAGAGAGAGCGAAAGGGCATACTACGCTCGGTTGGACGCAGAGGATGAGCGTAGGTTTCAGGTGCAGGTGAATGCTATGGCGAACTTTATTTCAGATCATTCTCCTTCATCGGAAGCCTCTCGGGAAATCGTTGCCAGTGTTCGTGCTGGCCGCAGCAGGGCTTCATGGAGATACAACCGCATCGTGGGATGGATCGAGTTCTATTCAGACCACAAGACGATCAAGGCTGACTTGTGGTTGGCAAGAGAGAAGAGGGTTGCGAAGAATTTTAAGAATGTGACAATCGAGTATAAGGGGAAAATCGCCGACGTTTGCTTCGCTCATACAGCAAGTAATTTGGAAATCAGCGCGGCGATAGCTTCTTTTATGGTTGCATGTCAGAATGGTGCCCACTCTTGGAACGCAACCATGAAATATACTTTGGACCAAGACTCGGCTCGTCGCAATCTGCCATTTCTCGATTTCTGTGGATTGATGGGACAGATCGAAAACGACATGGAGAACGAACGCTGTGTCAATTAGAAGTTTGCAGGCCAGTCGCGAAACAATAGCTGGCTTTGCTCCAACTGAAAAGAATGAACTATGGAGGCAATATGGATGAAATGTGGACCAGGCAGCTACGAACGACCTATAAGTCAATGCAAACGGATGAACTGCGCAAGCTAATAGAATCCGGTGAATTAGAGCCAGAAGCTATCAATTTGGCAGAGAGTGAGTTGAGGCTCCGCAATGAGAACGATGTCGTCGCTCATTCGGATACCGCCCTAGGGTCAATTGCCTCGGCAGAGACACTGATCGAACGAAAGCCTAGAAGCGTTCTGTTGCTACTTGAGAAAATGTGGCTAATGGGCTCGCTGTTGGTTGTGTTTTGCGGCTCATGGGCTGCCAGCCGGAACGACTTTCGTCTAGTATTTGTTGGCGTGGCAATCGTGCTATCGTATGTCCTTTTTCAATCTCTTCGCCTGCGGCGCAAGAACATAGGTATTTGGCCACACATCAAGAAGTTTGGCTGGGCTCTCCTATACATTGTGATTGCCGCTGCCGGCATTAACACTCGTGGCGACGCAACCCCGGAGATAATGGCGGCTGGGTATCTTTCTGTATATGTTGGCATCGTGTTGCTCTTAACATATCTCTTCAGGCCTATTTTGGGGTTACGCGATCGACAGACTCTTGCAGAAGAGATAGAGACTGACGTCCAGAGGGCAACGAAAGCGCAGCCAACAAGTCCCTCCGGTTCACCGAGGCCGTAAATTCCAGTGGCAAGGCAGCGCCGCGAACCAGCGCTCGAACCAGACGCTTGACAGCGCTGGTTGAGCGCGCCGTTAGCAGGAGTGATACCCCCAAATGCGAAAGAACGTTCTCGGCGACGGGTGTTTCATGTTTCTTCTTGTCATGGGGGCGATAGCTCTCATCGCTAGGGCAATTGGCGTCGCCATTATAGCAGTTCTTGTAGTTGTACTATCAATAATCGCCCTGGTTGTCACGTACAAGATATTGCAAGCGATTTATCACGTCTTCAATCCTAAAGCGAAAGCGGCCTACTTGGATAACAAGGCCAAGCTGGCTGAAGAATCGAGAAGGCAGCAAGAACAAGAAAAGGCTGAGGCTGAAGCACGTAAGACTCGCGAGGAAGCCGACAAACTAAGAATGGCACTCGAGCATCAACGACACAGGGATGGAGACAAACAAGATACACCATATACTTATCAAATCGGCAAGCACGGCAACGAATCCCTCGCCATAAGATATGGGATCGCTAACCAGGAAAAGAAAGTAAGAGAGTATTGGTACTATGCAAAGGGTGGTGAGCGAAAACGAAATCCTGATACGGACACCATCTATTACGAACCAGCGACCACCATTCGTTTGCAGAAGACGGGAAGAGTTGGGGACAATCTGTACGATGTGCGTTTGACTGATTTTAGAAATCGAAAAGCCAAAGCAGTTATTGAAGTTGGTACCGAGTATGTCAAGACGTTTTATCCACTTGAAGATAGGTGGTTCGAAAGACATGCAGATTTGGAGACGACATTGAAAGGCAACGGTTCATTCACGCTAAAAGAATTAGCTACTTTTCATGTACAGAAGGTGGTTGGAGCTTAGAAAAAAAGTACCCTGCTAACCAGCGCATGGTTCGGATGGCCTACGCACTTCGTGCTCCGGCCACCGCACATGCGCGCCGTTGTTCGGCGAAAACTGGCCTCACTCTTGTGCTCAACTACAAGGAGGATGGGCGTTGGAAGCAACAATAGTCGGACAATTACGAAAACGTCGCAACAGCATAATATTTGTTTTTGTGACGATGCTTGCCGTGGTTTATCCAGTAATACAGGCGTGGACATTTTACAAGTCCAAGAGGCAACTAGAGTACGCTATGTTTTTGACAGACAAGTGCGTTGAGGCAGGAGAAGAGGTAGATACGAACTTGGCTTGCCGTGTCTTGCCAGGGGCAAGCGGCCATCTTGATGATCTTCTTGCAGATCTAGTTTCTCCTTTGCGGAATATAGTCAAGAAATCGGACGAATATGAAAAGTTTAGAAGGGTCTATTCATGGCCAATAGTGCAAATTAATATTGCTAAAGCAGACGCGGCAAGAAAGCAACTACAACAGCAATACGCTCAGGCCCTAGAATTCGCGAAAGTAATAGAAGAGGCTGAAGCTCGACGAGCGGAGGAAAGGAAGAGGTTTCGGCAGGAATATGACGAATTGGGTCCCCCGAAACTGCTATACTCCTGCAACGATGAAGTTAAGTACATAGTGGGGAAAGGTATTGCGAATTACAATGGAATCTACTTAAGCGCCAAGGAGGATTGCGGCGCGGACAAACTATTCAAGATCATTCATAGCGAGAAATAGATGACTTGCCTGCCAGTTATAACGCAAAATCGATTTGCAAGCTATCGTAGTGATAGGGCGCGGGGTATCTAGAGATGAAGAGGATTGTTTCTTATACTGGCGTTGCACCAAAGCTAAGTAAGGCCGGCACTATAGAATATTGTCTATGGCTAGATGAGCAAGGAAGACTGTATGTACAATTCTTGAATAATGATGCACCCGGAACCTTTTCAAGGCTCGCATTTTCCGTGGCCAAATATGAATCATTTCGCAATACTAGAAAGCGTTTGGCACAACTAGAGGGGCTTTGTGTCGTCAACGGCGCTTCGAAGATGGTTCAAGATAACAATAATGGCGCCTTTCTGAAGGCTGTCTTGAGGCACCTGCTAGACGCAAATGTATAATAGAATTGCAAGAAGACACAGGAAGCATAAAGAAGCGCCGAACAACGCCCTGCAATCGGATTGCCTCCAGCGCTCTCGCGCTTGCGGCAACCATTGAGGGCAGGCGTTGGCGTGAAGATGAATTGAGAATGAAAAGACAACCATCGAGCAAGAAACGCTTTGTCCTTGCTCAGCTATCAGCGCCTTTTGCTGGCATTGGGGGGACTATACTATTTCTATACGGAACAAATGTCATTCTTCCAATCAAAAAGCATTTGACCCCAAGACCAGAATTCAAAGTCATGATCCTGGCGGTCATGCTGCTGCCCGTGGTCATGATCTGCTCAATGTGGCTCTGGGGCCGCTTCTTGGTTGCAATAGGAATTCTCAGGGCAGCGGAGGCCAGGGGCTACCCATACACGAGGCCGTGGCAAGATAACGAAATGAAATGACGCCAACAAGCGCATCAACTTTGGACTGGCGCAAGCGCCAGCCAAGTTATGCGCTCCGTTGGCCTGAATTGGAACCGAGGCATGAGAATCCGATCGATGATCTTCTTGCTTGCATTGGATCGGATCGGGGGACGGTGGTTCCTTTTGGTGCTTGCTGGCGGGGGGCGTCCTGATAGGGTGGCGTGCATGCCGCGCCAAGCCCGCCTCGACATCCCCGGTCTCGTGTACCACGTGATGGCGCGTGGGATCGAGCGCCGAGACATATTCGGTGACGAGCGGGATCGGGAGCGCTTCGTGGAGAGCCTCGGGGAACTCGTCGCCGAGACCGGGGCGCAGTTATATGCATGGAGTCTTCTGAGCAACCACTTCCATCTTTTGCTGCGACGCGGAGAGCGTCCCTTGGCCGACCTGATGCGACGGCTGATGACGCGCCACGCGGTGCGATTCAATCGGCGGCACCACAGGACGGGGCACCTGTTCCAGAACCGGTACAAGAGCATTGTGGTCGAGGAGGAGGAGTACTTCCTGGAACTGGTGCGCTACGTTCACCTCAACCCGGTCCGGTGCGGCGTGGTCCAGAGGCCGGAAGAGTTGGACCGGTTTGCATGGAGTGGGCACGCGGTGCTCCTGGGGGCTCGAAGCGAACCGTGGCAGGCCGTGGACGAGGTCCTGGGCCGGTTTGGAGGGCGAAGGACTCAAGCCAAGAGGGCGTATCGCGACTTCGTCATGGCGGGCTGGAATCAGGGGCATCGAGAGGAGTTTTCGGGCGGGGGGCTGATGCGAAGCTCCGGTGGAGGGGAGAGGGCAGGGGGCCGGGGGCGGCGCGAGCGGGAAGCGGGGGACGAGAGGGTGCTGGGAGGCGGGGAGTTCGTGGAAGCAATCTGGAGAGAGGTGGGGGAACGGCACAGGCCGCTTCCGACGCGGACGTGGGAGGAGGTGCTCCAAGAGGTGGCGAACAAGTGGGGGGTGCCGGTGCAGCGGATCACCGGCGCCTCGCGGGAGCGACGGATCGCGAGTGCGCGTCGGGAGTTCTTGTGCCGAGCCGTGAGCGAGGCAGGGCTGTCGATGGCGCAACTGGGGAGGCTGTGTGGGATCAACCACACGTCGGTGCAGCGCGCGGTAGTCAAGGGTCTGGCGGAACAGAGGAGAGATCCCTAAGCCTCAAAAGGCACCAGCGTCCCCAGCGCCCCCCCCCAGTGATCGCGCCCATGCTCGAAGCCTTTCATCAGGGAGTCGACAATGCGGAAGGCATCCTCGGTGCCCTTCTGCGTGAGGTGGAAGTAGGCCATGGTGGTCTCGAGGCGGCGGTGGCCCATGTAGCGCTGGATGATGTGGGGGTTCACGCCGGCTTCGAGCAGATGGGTGGCGTAGCAGTGGCGCAGCGTGTGGATCGTCACCCGGCGCTTGACGATTCCGGCGGCCACCCGGGCCTCGCGCAGCGCGCCCTGCACGCTGTCGATGGCCATGGGGTGGCGGGCGGTGGGGCGCAGCCTTCCGCCACGGCCGAGCGCGGGAAGAGCAGCACGGGGTTGCGGTGCACGCGCCAGTACTGGCGAAGCAGCGCGAGAGTCTCGCCGGCCAGAGGCACGTAGCGGTCCTTGGCGCCCTTGCCGCGGTGGACGTGGACCATCGAGCGCTGCCCGTCGATGTCAGAGACCTGAAGCGCCAGCGCCTCGGAGAGGCGAAGGCCGCAGGCGTAGACGGTGGCGAGGAAGACGTAGTTGTGGAAGGTCCTCACGTGGGAGAACACGCGGTAGACCTCGTCGCGGGAGAGGATGCAGGGCAGGCGCCGTTCGCGCTTGGCGTCGAGATAGGTGAACAGGTGCAAGTCGCGGTGCAGGACGTTGCGGAAGAAGAACTTGATGCCAGCGTGGGCGATGCGCAGGGTGGCGGCCGACCAGCCGGTGACGGTGCGGCGGTGCAGGAAGTAGTCTCCCAGTTCGGCCTCGGAGAGCGCCTCGGGGGGCTTGCCGAAGAACCGCACCAACTGGCTCACGGCGCGGGTGTAGGCCTCCTGGGTGCTCTCGCTCATCCCAGCCAGTTGCAGGGCCCGCATGGATTGGGTGTAGTAGTCGGCCATCGTCATACCTCTCCTCTTCGTGGGCCGGCCTGGCGGGGCCGGCGCAGCCAATGTGAGGAGGAGAGGTATGACCGATGGTTTCCGCCTAGATCAACGACTCAGGGTGGGGGCCGCCAGAAAAGGCGGGCGTCGGAGGGGTTGACTTGCTCTGCCGCGCCAGCGGCTTACTTGAACCCCTGGCTGCACTGGCCTCCAACCTCCGGCTTCCGGCCACGCAGTGAGCCGGCACGTTCGGTCCAAAAGGAGGGAAGAATTGGACGAGGACTCGGAAGGTAAGGCTTTCTTCATCGAGGCATACTATGAAGACTTGGGGCAAAGGATCGCGTTCCTCCGAGAACTGAACGCCAGTGGGCACGAGAACGAAGCCTTGATGCTCTGCTGCTGCTACATCGAAGCACTGGGAAGCCACAGGAACCACGGTTCTGAGCGCAAGGCCAAGAACTACTGCGCCATCCTCGACGAGCACGGCGGAAATCCGTTATTCGGCTTAGGGCTTATCCCCAAATAGGGAGAGCTTTCCGCCAGGCAATGAAGGAGCAAGCAAGGTGCACCAAGGCCAAGTAGCTGAGGTCGGTCTTCTCAAATCGGACCAGGATCTTGCGGAATCGGTTCAT
>JBFLZB010000077.1 GCA_040756475.1 Thermodesulfobacteriota bacterium | reverse complement strand
GCGATGGGGGTGTCCATCACCCGGTCCCCGAAGCGCTCCTTGAGGCCCAGGGTGGTGCCGAAGACCCCGCCCGGGTCGTCGATCCCCTCCCCGAGGAGGAAGACCGCCGGGTCGGCCTCCAGGGCCTGGGTCAGGGCCTCCCGGATGGCGTCCCGGTAGGTGAGAAGGCGCCCGCCCTCGGGGGCTCCCGGGGCGGCCGGGAGGGGGCCTCGCTGCTGCTGCTCGACGCGGGTCCAGGGCATGGGCAGGGTCCTCGTCCGAACTCAGGCCAGGGGAGCGAAGAGGCGATCGGGGGTGGGCAAGGGGCTCGCCTGGGCGAAGCGAAACGCCTCCTCGACCTCGGCGCGGAGCTCGGCGGCGAGCGGCTCCAGGCGGGCCTCGCCGCCGGGCTCCCCGGCCAGTCGGGCCCGCAGCGCCGCGACCGGGCAGCGCTCGAGCCAGGCGGCGACCTCGCCGGCGGGCCGGCAGCCGGCCTCGACGTCGCAGGTGGGGCCGACGTGGCCCTTCCAGCGGTAGGTGCGCAGCTCCAGGAGGGTGGGCCCGCCGCCCCGGCGCGCCCGGTGGACCGCGTCCCCGGCCGCCCGATAGACCGCCGCCGCGTCGTTGCCGTCGGCGGCGACGCCGGGCATGGCGTACCCCGCGGCCCGGTCGGCGATCGCCACCGCGGGCTGCCGGGCGCCCTGGAAAGAGTTGGTGGCGTAGAAGTTGTTCTCACACGCGAAGACCACCGGGAGCCGCTTGAGGGACGCGAAGTTGAGGGCCTCGTGGAAGACCCCTTCGTCTACCGCCCCGTCGCCGAAGAAGGCCACGGCCACCCGCTCTTCTCGGCGCAGGGCGAAAGCGAGCGCCGCGCCTACCGCCAGGGGCAGGGTCCCGCCCACGATGGCCGTGGTGCCGGGCATGCCGTGGGCCGGGTCGACCAGGTGCATGGACCCGCCGAAGCCCCCGGCGCAGCCGGTGACGCGGCCGTACAGCTCGGCGGCCAGGGCCCCCAGGGACATCCCCTTGGCGATGCAGTGGCCGTGGGAGCGGTGGGTGCCAAAGATCAGGTCGGCGTCCGTGAGGTGGGCGCACACCCCGGCCGCGGTCGCCTCCTGGCCGATGCACAGGTGCACCGGGCAGCGCATCTCCTGCTCCGGGTAGAGCTCGACGATCCGCTCCTCGAAGAGGCGGATGCACAGCATGGTGCGGTACAGGGCGAAGAGCTGCTCCGGCGACGGGGCGCCGGGCGCCTCAGATGAAGTTCGCATGGGGCGCCGGGTGGGTGAGTTCCCACAGGTAGCGGTTGATCTCGTCCATGCGGCACCCCCGGCGGCACGCCGTCGTGTCCAGGGCGGGCAGGACGTCCCGGAGGAAGCGCCGCCGCGCTTCCCCCCGCCAGATCCCCTCGAAGGTGGTTTCCGCCAGGTTCCCGAGGCGAAACCGGTCGTCCCCGAGAAACGCGCTGCACGCCCAGACATCCGCGCCCGCGTCCACGTACGTCCAGAAGGGCAGCGCCAGGCAGCTCCCGTACCCCCGGTCGCGGCCCGGCGCCAGCTTGGCCGCGGCTTGCTCCCGAAAGATCACCCGGAAGGGTCCGGGCGCGGCCGCCGCGACCTCTTGGCGCAGCCCCTCGAAGCGGGCGTAGTCGACCTCTTCGAACTCTCGGGTGTGGCTGAAGTGGTGCTGGGAGTATGGCTTTACCGACAGGTAATCCGCGCCGATGGCCGCCAGGGCGCGGGCCAGCCCCACGACCTCCTCGGCGTTTTCCGGCAGCAGCAACATCTGGGCCCCGAGGGTGCACGCGGCCTCGGACCGGCGACGCTCTTCTACGGCCGCCGCGAGGTTGGCGAGCACCCGTTCGAAATCCTCGGGCCGCGTGCGGTGGAGCCCGGCGTAGGTCGCGGCCGTGCCGGCGTTGAGGCTCACCCGGAGCCAGGTGAGGCGAGGCAGTAGCTCCCGGGCCAGTTCCCGGGTGAGGAGCACGGCGTTGGTGGTGATTGCGGCGTCGATCCCGGCATCCACCGTCGCCCCGACGATCCCGGCGATCTCCCGGTGCAGCAGGGGCTCCCCCTCGCCCGCGTACATGGCGCTCCGCAAGCCGAGGCGCCCCAGCTCCGCCAGGCGCTCGGCGAGGACGGCGGCATCCAGGAAGCGGGGCCGATACCCTACGTAGTCCAGGGCGCAGAACCGGCAGCGGTGGTTGCAGGCGCCGGAAGGCGAGAACTCGGCGTAGATCGGGAAGACGTCCTCCCCATCGAGCCAGGAAGCCACGCGGCGCGGATGGAGGAGGAGCTTGTGGCTGTCGAGGCGCAGGTCAGCGCTCATCCGTCTCCCCCGTCGTTGGGGGGGGCCGAAGCAGTTTGTCGATCCGTGCCGCCACGGTCTGGGCCGAGATCGACGCCAGGCACGTCTGGTCCTGGGTGCAGTGGGCAGCAAGGCACGGTATACACGCGAGGTCGACTTCCGGGTACACGACTTCGGCCCGACCGTAGAAATACGTCTCGTTGGGGTTGGTCGGGCCGTAGAGGACGACCACCTTCTTCCGCAACGCCAGCGCGATGTGCAGCCCCAGACTGTCGTTGGTGACCAGGAGCCGACAGGAGTGGATCCAGTCCATGTACTCGCACAGGTCGCTCATCCCCCGCTGGGGCGAGTGGGTGTAGCGGCCGTCCAGCAGGCCCTCCAGCTCTTCCCAGCGCGCCCTGGGCCACGCCTTGTTGGGCCACTTGGAGCCTACCGCCCAGTTCAGGCCCACGTCCCAGGTCTCCTCGGTCTTGGGCCGGTAGCCGAGGATGTACTCCTGCCCGTCCCACCGGGCGCCGACGACCTGGAGCAGGGTCTCTTGCCAGGAGGCGGCGTGGGACTTCTTGAGCGCCGGGTCGCGGCTGATGGAGAAGACGTTCTCGCACCCGTCGTAAGGCTGGGCCTCCCCCCGCGCCTCGTCGAAGCGGAAGCCGTGCCGGCGCCATGCCGAGACCGAGTCGGCCAGCGCGCAGATCCCCGGCACCTTCTCGAGGTTGATCACCGTGTCGTAGCGTTCCCGCTGGAGTTGGAGTACCGACGTCAGATCATACGGCAGGAGGCGATCGATGTACGGATTGCCCTCGAGCAGCGGCCGGGCGGCCGCGTCCACGAGCCACGTGACGTGGTCGTCCCGGAAGGGGTAGAGGACCACGGTGGTGCGCAGCACGTCGCCGAGGCTCGAGACGACGCCGATTTCGGGGTCCAGGGTCTCGGAGTAGCCGAGCTTGATGATGAGGATTTTGGCCATGGGAACTCGTCGCGTTGTTGGTTTTAGCCCCTACAGCCCGTGGTCTTTGCGCTCGGGGAGCTGGGTAGCGGGCTCTTGAGGGCCGCCGGCCGCGTGGCCGGGGCTGCGAAGGGCGTTGCAGGCCGGCTCGAAGCCGAGGCGGCACGCTGCCTCCAGGTCCTGCTGGGCATCGACAAGCCGATGCAACTCGCGGTGGATCGTGGCCCGGTCGAAGTACACCTGCGCAGCCATCGGATCAGTCTGGAGAACCGCGTCCAGATCGGCGAGGCCCTCCTCGAGGCGACCCAGAGAGGCGATGCACCACCCCCGATGGTACCGGGCATCGAGGCTTCCCGGCACGGACTCGAGGATCCGGGTGTAGAAGGGGATGGCCAGCTCGCAGGAACCGTCGTCCCGGAAGGAATCGGCGATGTCGATCAAGACGTTTAGAACCAGGTCTGGGTCCTGGGCCACCCGGCGTACGGCCAGGACCTGGAAGAAGTCCCGTTCGGCACGGCTCCACTGACCGGTCTCAGTCAGCAGTTTGGCTCGAACGCCGTAGACCTTGGCCACGTTTTCCGGATTCAGGTCCGGATCCGGCCAGGACGACGATGTGCGAAAACTGGCGTTCACGTGTGACACGCCCCGATCGAGGTCCGCGAGGGCGAGTTCGTAGTTGCCCGCATTTCGATGTTCGACGGCCCGATTATGCCAACCCGCGAGGAGGCCCGGGGATTTCTCGATGACATCGCTCCAAAACGCAATCGGGTCCGTCCAGACGCGGTTTCTGAAGTACGTTCCCGTCCCCAAAGGAACTGCGATCAGGAGGACGGCGGCCGCAATCCAGGGCAGGGGCAGTGCTCGGGGGGAGAACCGAAGCCACGTCACGGCGATCAGCCCGACGCTAGCGGCAAACAGGCCGACGCTGGGAAGGTACATCCGATGCTCGAATACGAGATGCTTTATGGGTATGAAGGAAGACTCCACCGAGGCCGTGATGAAGAACCAGGCAAATCCAAAGGCTGCCAGGCGAGCCCAGGGCGCGGCGACGGGAGGCATGGATCGAGACCTGTGCCAAAGTACCGCCGCCAAGCCGGCCATGGCAAGCAGCACTACCAATGCGGCTAGGACCCCGGGCTCCCACATCGACTCAGAAGCCTGAAAGTCGTGCTGCGCGCGAAGGCCGACCGGCACGAGAAAGAGGGACAGGTATCGCAGGAGAACTCGAAGCTGCGTAATGAAGTAGATGTATGGCGAAAGAGCAAGGAGGTCGGCCTGTTTGGCAATCCTCATGTTCTCGTAAACGTGGCTGGTGGGTGCACTGAGGCCAATCTCCACTGCGAACAGGGAGAGAGGAATCACCAATAGAAGTGCGGCGTACGGCACACAGAAGACGAACCGCCGCCACCTTAGGTGGGATCGCGTGAAGATCAAGCCCTCCACGAGGGCGATCGCGAACGGAACCGTGAACGCGATCTCCTTCGTCCGCATGCCCAGCACACATGCGGCTGCGGACAGGCCCCACAGCGACCAGGGGATCCTTGCGTCCGGACCTCGTTCGGTGCGCCTACGCATGGCGATGTACGAGGTGATTGAGACGAGGTAGAAAAGCGTCGCTAGGGAGGTGAACCGCTGGCTCACGTACGAGACCGCCTGGGTCTGGAGAGGGTGGACCAGGAAGAGGAGGCCGCAGGACCACCCTGCTGCCGTGGTGAGACGCTTCGGCGTTTCTGTGTGCTCTCCACAAAGTATCGAAAGACACCACGATACGAGGAGCGAAACGAGAAGAGAGTTTGAAATGTGAATTGCGACGTTTACGGCATGGTACCACGTCGGCTCCAGACCACCTATCATCCTGTTCAGGGCGAAGGTCAGATATCCAACGATTCGTAGCTCATGAAGGTCGAAGCGAAAGGATCTAAGATCAGAAGTTGCTGGATTGTTTACAATGTAGTCGAAATCGTCTATCACGAAGACGCCGTCGAGAATCACGTTGGAGTAGATGGCGGCTCCAATGACGAGAGACACGGCGACGAACGCAGCCCATCTCCATCCGCAGAGGGCGGGATCCTTGAAAGAGCGTGATGGGAACTCGGCAACTACCATGTCGGGAGGTTTTAGCATGGTGTGTTCGGACCCGGAAGAATGCTCGCGAGAGGGGGGAGATGAGTGTGGAGCCAAAGAGCCGCAACGTACACAGCGACGCTCAAGATAGTTACATATTCTAGACCTTCCAACGGTCGCCGAGAAACCCCCTGGGGGGGTCTCCTGGCGAACGCCCGGTGGGGGCCCTGCGCGGCGCACGTAAGGAGATTGCGGACACCGGGGGCTCCCTCCCTCTGCTCGCACGGCGGCTTTGCCCCGTCAAACGGGCGATGCTTGCCCCGTGCGGCGTCTGGTCATGCTGACGGCCGGCAGCCGGGTCACTGCTCGGGCCGGCTTCGCTCCACCCCCGGCGGGGGGCCGGGTTCCTGGGGGGGGGCTTCGCCGGAGTCCTGGCGCAGGGGGAGCCAGGCGGGGGGACCTACGGGGAGGGGGGCGGGGGCGGGGGGGGTGTAGACGATGCGGTCCACGGCGTAGGTGTCGTCGCCGAAGCCTTCGTAGCGCACGGGTTCCTGGTCCCGGCCGTCCCAGAAGCGGGAGAGGTTCTCCTCGGGGCCGGGGGCCATCTCGGCGAGGGTCTCCGGGTCCCAGGCGTTTCCCGCCACCGAGAAGACCCCTTCTCCGGGGGGGACCTGACCTTCGATCAGGAAGGGATTGCGGGTTCCGGCATCCCGGGCGGTGCCGAGCATGATGCCTCGGGAGCCGAGGCGGCGCTCGAAGTCCGCGGACTGCTGTACCCCCAGGCGCACGTGCCAGTGGTTGCCGACAAAGAGGTTCCCCGTGGCGTCGGGGTAGGACGAGAAGTCGGCGAAGAGCGCCACCTCGTTGTCCCGGAAGAGGTTCCCCTCGATGCGGGCGTTGCCCTTCTTGTCGAGCCGGACCGCCTGCCCGTTCTTCTCGAAGGCGCAGTACCGCAGCAGGGGGCCCGAGAACTGTTCGGCCGAGAAGGCGACCTCGTTTTCCTGGAAGGTGCAGGCGTCCACCAGGGGGTGGGTGAAGTGGGCCGCCGAGATGCCCACCTGGTTCTTCCGGAAGGTGCTGAAGGAGAAGATGGGGCTGCGGCGGGTCTGGCTCAGGTCGGCCGCCACCTGGTTGCCCTCGAAGGTGCACCCGTCGATCCGGACGTCGCACTGGTTGTGCTGGACGAAGGCCGCGCGGTTGTTCCGGAAGACCGAGCGGGCCAGGTCCACCCGAGCCGCGTTGTGGGCCCCCAGGGCAACCCGGTTGCCGGTGAAGGTGAGGCCCGAGGCCCGGGCGCGGGCGCTGTTTCCTACGGCCAGCCCCACGTGGTTGTCCTCCAGCACCACGTCCCGAAGTTCGCCGTGTCCCTTGAGGTCCAGGGTGAGGGCGGTCTCGTTGCCGTGGAAGCGGGACGACGTGACCCCCAGGAAGCCGCCCCGCACGGTGACGGCGTTACGGGCCCCGGAGACCTCGACCCGGTGCAGGCGCACCACCGCCGCCGGGGAGTTGGCTTCGATGATCGAGGGGTCGGCGTCGGTGCGGCCCCGGAGCACCACGGGTGCGTCTGCGGTTCCCGAGGCGTACAGGGAGCCCTCGACGAAGAGCGATGCCTCGTCGCCGGTCACGGTCACCCGGGTGCCGGGCAGGAGGATGAGGGTGGCGCCCGCGGGGACCGTCACCGAGGTTTCGAGGACGCGGTCTCCGCTCCACGTCACGGTTCCCTCGAGGACCATGGGCTCCCCGGCCATGGCTTCGGCGGCGAGGAGGGTAGCGGCGGCGCAGGCGACGGCGAAGGGTCGTCGAAGCATGAGGCTCTCGCAGTACAGCGGGGCGCGGCGGAGGGAGGGTCTCTCGAGTTTCCGAGCATTGCGGCCCATGATACCTGGGGCCGCCGAATGAGAAAAGTACGCAGATGGGCCACGATCCACCACCTAGGTGACGAGCGGGGTCCCGGAGCCCTTGCGCTCCGCCCCGTAATCCGCCGAGTTCGGAGTCCGCGTAGCCGAGGGAGCCGGCGCGCCGAACCACACCGGTTTCGGACTCGCTGCCGCGGTTCGGTCGAGGCGGTACGGGGCTGCGCTCCAGGACTCCCGGACCCCGCCCCAAGATTCGGTGGTGGTTCCTGTTGGGCCGAGGCCCGCGGGTCCTGCCGGTTGACACGCCCCCCCCGGGCCGTACACTCTCGAACCTCTTCCAACCCCCTCGTGTGCGGAGCGGACGATGCGACAGTATGTGATCCTGGGGTGCGGGCCGGCGGGGCGGGCGGCGGCCCGGGAGGTGCGGCGCCAAGACCCCAAGGGGGAGGTGACCCTGGTGTCGCGGGAGTTCACCCCGTTCCACCTGCGGCCGGCCCTGGCGGACTTCGTGGCGGGGGCCCTGGGGCGCCGGGAGGTGGTGGTGCAGGACCCGGAGCTGGCGGAGGACCCCGGGGTGGCGGTGCGGGCGGGGTGCCGGGTGTACCGGCTCTTTCCCCACGAGTCGCGCATCCTGCTCTCGGACGGCACGAGCCTGTACTTCGACCGCCTGCTGCTCGCCACGGGCTCGACCCCCCGGCTGGCGGACTACGCGGCGCGGCTGCGAAACAAGGTGCACACGCTCGCGTGCTTCAGCGACGCGGTGCGGCTGACCCGGCTGGGGCTGCCCCGGGACGCCTGGGTGTTGGTCTCGGGGGAGGGGCACGCGGGGCTCGAGGTGGTGCGGGCCTTCGCGAAGCGGGGGTGCCGGGTGGTCTACCTCACCACCCACACCCGGTTCTGGAGCCCGGGCTCGCCGGTGGCCCGGGCCGACGTGCTCCAGAAGCTCTTGTCGGAGAAGGTGGAGGTGCTCTTCGGGGAGGCGGTGCTCGACGTGATGGACTTGAACGGGGAGGGCTACCGGGTCATCACCTCGAGCCGGCGCGCCATCGACGTGGGTCTGGTGTGCGAGGCCCGGGAGCTGGTGCCGGCGGTGGAGTACCTGGAGGGGAGCGGGCTCGTGGTGGACCAGGGGGTGGTGGTGGACCGGGAGCTGCGGACCAACTTCGACAACATCTTTGCCGCGGGTGACGTGGCCCGGGTCTTCGACAGCGAGGGGAACTGGCACCGGGTGAACTTCGGCTGGCAGAGCGCCGGGCGCCAGGGAGCCGTGGCGGGCCACAACCTGGTCCAGGGCGGCGGGCAGTCGGTGGAGGCGGGGGAGGGGTTCTTCGCCGACCTCGCGGGCGGCAAGCTCCTGGAGCGTTGGGCGCCCTGAGCCGCCCCGTCCCCCCCGTCTTCCCCGCTCCCGGCGTCTCCGTCGTCATCCCCACCCGCGACCGCCGGGAGCTCGCCGCCGAGGCGGTGGCGAGCGTGCTCGCCCAGACCTGGGCGGAGCTGGAGCTCGTGGTGGTGGACGACGGGAGCGCCGACGGCACCGCCGAGCACCTGGCGGCGGCGTTCTCGGACCCGCGGCTTCGCGTGGTCCGCCAGGAGAACCGGGGGGTGAGCGCGGCCCGCAACCGGGGGGTGGCGGAGACCTCGGGCCCCTGGATCGCCTTCCTGGACTCGGACGACCTCTGGCTTCCGGAGAAGCTCGAGCGCCAGCTCGCCGCGGTGGCCGAGCCCCCCGGGTGGTCTGCGTGCCACACGGAGGAGGTGTGGTACCGGCGGGGGCGCTGGGCCAACCCCCGCAAGGTGCACGCGAAGCATGGGGGGTGGATCTTCCCCCACTGCCTGCCCCTGTGTACCATCAGCCCCTCGTCGGTCCTCCTGCGCCGCGACCTCTTCGCCTCCCTGGGGGGCTTCGACGAGAGCCTCCCGGCCTGCGAAGACTACGACCTGTGGCTGCGCCTGGCGGCGGCCCACCCCGTCCTGCTCCTCGCCGAAAAGCTCACGGTGAAGCGAAACGGGCACCCGGGGCAGCTCTCCCAGGAGCACTGGGGGCTCGATCGCTTCCGGGTGCGCGCCCTGTGGAAGGTGGCCCTGGACCCCGGCGTGAAGACCGAGTATCGGCGCCTGGCCCTGGAGGAGCTCGGCCGCAAGGCCGAGGTGGTGGCCCTGGGCGCGGAAAAGCGCGGAGAGATCACGCGGGCGGCGGTGTTTCGCCATTCCCGGCAGGAGGCGGAGCGGTGCCTGGAGGAGCTAGAAGCGTGTGAACAAATCGTCGCGAGCAGGCCGGAGTGCAAGGCGCGTGCGAGGGAACGACGAGACATATCAAGCAGATAGGCGAGGAGCGAACGAGTGCGCAACGCAGCAATTCGGCCGCGCAGCAGATTTGCCCACACGCGCTGACTGGCGGCGGGTGAGCCTGGGGGAGCTGGTGCTAGCGCCGGAGCGGTACGCCTTTTCCTGGCCCGGCGAGGGCGACGCCCCCCTGCGGGAGAGCCTGGCGCGCTTCGGGCAGCTCCGGCCCCTTGTGGTGCTCGGGGGGGCCGCGCACCAGGGTGGGCCGGTCCTTGCCGCCGGGCACCGGCGGGCGGCGGCCCTGGGCGCCCTGGGGGAAGACACGGCGTGGGCCCGGGTGCTTGTCCTCCCGTTCGGCGAACCCGGCACCGACCCGCCGGAGCTCTGGGATCTCCTCCTGGAGGACCACCTGGCGGCCCGGCCCCTGAACCCCGCAGAGCTCGGGCTGTACGTGCGGCGGCGCACCGCCGGGACTGGGGAATCCTTCGCCGGCCTGCCCCCGCAGCTCTTCCGGCGCCTGGGGCTCCCCCCGCGCTCGGGCGCCCTGGAGGACTACCTGTGGATTTCGGAGCTCCCGGCGGTGCACCGGGACGCCTTCGCCCTGGGCCGGCTCCCCCTGGCCGGAGTGCGGGTGCTCCTGCGCGCCCCCCGGGAGGACGCCCTGGCGCTCCTCGACCTGGTGGGCGCTTCATCGAAGAGGGAGGGGGCGGGGGCCGGGGCGGCGGTGGGGGTGAACAAGCTTTCCGAGATCGCCCGCTGGGCACTGGAATGTGCCTGGGGGGAGGGGCTCTCCCTGGCCGCCTGGGCCGAGCGGGAGGGGCTTTGGGCCTTCGCGGGAGAACCCGAGGCCCTGCGGGCCCAGGTGCGCCGGCGCCGCTACCCGGAGCTCTCCGCCTGGGAGGCGGACTTCCGGGAGGACTCCCGGGGGCTGGGGCTCCCGCCGGAGGCCCGCGTCTCCCATGCGCCGGGGTTCGAGGGGGGGCGGCTTACCTGCACCGTCTCCTTCGCGTCCCTCCCGGAGCTCGGGCGCAGCCTCGATGCCCTGGAGGAGGGGCTTCGGGCGGGGCGCCTGGACCGACTGGGGCGGTACCTGGGATGAGCTCTCCTCCCTTCGACCTCGTCGAGGTGGACGCCGACGCCGCTCCCCTGCCCTTTGCCGAGCGGTTCCTCGCACGCCTGCCCGGGTCGATCCCGGTGCGCCTGCGCCGGCAGGGCGACCCGGCTCCCACGGGCCGGCGCACCGTGCACGTGACCGGGGAGCCGGGGGCCTTCCTCAAGCCCTGCCCGTGCAGCCCCGGGGCCGTGCGGTGCGGGTACCGCGTGTTCACCCCCGCCTTCCAGTGCCCCTTCGGGTGTACCTACTGCTTCTTGCGCCTCTACGCCCCCGACGCCCCCCTGACCCTCTACGCCAATCTGGAGGACGCAGCGGCCGAGCTCAGGGGGGCCGCCCGGGCATGGGAGGGGGAGGGGGAGGGTCCCGTGCGGGTGGGGACCGGGCAGTTCGCCGACTCCCTGGCCCTGGACCCCTGGACCGGCCACGCCCGGTGGCTCCTGGACCTCTTCGAGCCGCTGCCGGGTGCGCAGCTCGAGCTCAAGACCAAGAGCGCCCGGGTGGAGGCCCTGCTGGTGCGGCGCCCTCCCCCCAACGCGGTGGCTGCCTGGTCGGTGAACCCGCCGGAGCGCATCGCCTCGGACGAGCCGGGCTCGGCGAGCCTGGCCGAGCGGCTGGGGGCGGCGGCCCAGGCGGCCCGAGCGGGCTACCGGGTGGGTTTCCACTTCGACCCCGTGGTGGCCGAGGAGGGGTGGGAGGCGGCGTACCGAGAGGTGATCGGGGCGCTCTTCGCCGCCGTGGAGCCCAGCCGGGTGGCCTGGGTGAGCCTGGGCACCCTGCGGTTTCCCCCGCGGTTCCTGGAGGAGTGGGGGCCGCGGCTGCGCGGGCGGCGGGCCTTCTTCGGGGAGCTGGTGCCGGGGGAGGACGGCAAGCTCCGCTACTTCTGGCCCCTGCGAAAGCGCGTGTACCGCATCCTGGCCGATGCCCTGCGGCGCCAGGGAGGCCCGGAGCTTCGGGTCTACCTGTGCATGGAGTCGCCGGCCATGTGGGGGGCGGCCCTGGGCTGGACCCCCCGGGAGGACCAGGTGGAGGGCTACCTCGCGGCCGGGGCGCCGGCGGGAGCTTCGGACGCGGGGGGAAGGTAGACGATGAAGGCGCTGCCCTCGTCCACCTTGGACTCCACCTCGATGCGGCCCCCGTGCACCTGGGCGATCCAGCAGCAGATGGAGAGGCCCAGCCCGCTCCCGCCCTGGGCCCGGGCTCGGTGCTTGTCCACCCGGTAGAACCGCTCGAAGATCCGCTCCCGGTCCTCGGGGGGGATGCCGATCCCCGTGTCCTTGACCGTCACCCGCACCCACCCGGCATCGGTGCGCCCGTGGGAGAGGAAGACCCTTCCCCCGGCAGGGGTGTACTTGACCGCGTTGTCCAGGAGGTTCCAGAAGAGCTGGCGCAGCCGCAGGGGATCGGCCAGCACCGGAGCCGGCGGCCCCCCCGCGGAGGTGAACCGCAGTCCCTTGTCCTCGGCCAGCAGGGTGGCCTGGGCCGCCACCTCGCCGAGCACCTCCGCCAGGTCGAGCGGCACTTTGTGGACCGTGGCCTCCCCCAGGTCGCCCTTGGCCAGGAGGAGGAGATCTTCGACGATGCGGCCCATCCGGTGGGCCTCCTCCAGGCTCGAGGCGAGCACGGCTTGGTACTCCTCGGGGGAGCGGGGCTTTCGAAGCGCCACCTCCGCCTCCCCCCGCAGCACCGTGAGCGGTGTGCGCAGCTCGTGGGAGGCGTCGGCGGTGAACTCCCGCACCCGCCGGAAGGCATCCTCGAGCCGGCTCAGGAGGCCATTGACGTTCTCGGCCAGCTCCCGCACCTCGAGGGTGCCGGCCTTTGCAGGCAGGCGGGCGTCGAGGGTGTCGGCGTCGAGCCCCCGCAGCTCCTCCACCACCGTGTCCAGGGGCCGCAGGGCCCGTCCCGCCAGAAACCACCCCCCGAGCAGTGCGATGAGGAGCAGGCCGGGAATCCCCACGGCCAGGATCCACAGCACCTGATGCAGGGCCTCGAGCACCGGCCCCAGGCTCGTGGCCACCTGCACCACGTTGCGCACCCGGGAGCGCACCACCACGGGGTAGGTGAGCATCCGGATCGGCACCGGCTCGTCCTCGAAGGTTTCGTAGATCATCTCGCCGTGGACCGCCCGGTGGAGGGCTTCGGGCGAAACGGGAAGGCGGCGCCGCTCCAGGTTGGGGGTCCGGGAGTCCACGTTTCCCGAGGGGTCGAGCACCTGGATGAACTGCCCGGCGGTGGGGACCCCGAAAAACTCCTCCAGGAGCCGGGTGAAGTCGGTAAAGCCGGGCCGCAGGAAGTTGCGCACCGAGGACTCGGCCACCACGTCGGCGAGCGCCAGCAGGCGCTGGTCCACGCTGCGATACAGGCTGTGGGCAAGAAACGCGTAGAGCGCTCCCCCGAACGCGAGGACGATGAAGAAGAGGAAGGCTCCGTACCACAGGGTGAGCTGCGCCCGCAGGGTCTGGGGCTTCACGGCTCCTCCCGCAGCACGTACCCCACGCCGCGCACGGTGTGGATGAGCTTGGGCTGGAAGCCCTGGTCGATCTTCTTGCGCAGGTAGTTCACGTACACATCGATCACGTTGGTGTAGGAGTCGAAGGACTGGTCCCACACGTGCTCCGAGATCATGGTGCGGGTCAGCACCTGGCCTGCGTGGCGCAGGAAGTACTCCAGGAGCGCGTACTCCTTGGCGGTGAGCTCGATAGGCTGTCCTGCCCGGGTCACCCGGCGAGAGGCGGGGTCCAGCGTGAGGTCCGCCACCGAGAACGTGGGGGAACGGGTGGGTTTGCCCCGGCGCAGCAGCGCCCGTACCCGCGCCAGGAGCTCGGAGAACGCAAAGGGCTTGGTCAGGTAGTCGTCGGCCCCCAGGTCGAGCCCCCGGACCTTGTCGTCGAGCCGGTCCCGGGCCGTGAGCACCAGCACGGGGGTGTAGACGCCTTCTTCCCGCAGCCGCCCGAGCACCTTGAAGCCGTCGAGCTTGGGCAGCATGAGGTCGAGGACGATGAGGTCGTAGGGGTTGACCTGGGCCAGGGCCAGCCCCTCTTCCCCGTCCGGCGCCAGGTCCACCGCATAGCGCTCTTCTTCGAGCCCCTTGCGGATGAAGGAGGCGACCTTTTCTTCGTCTTCCACCACCAGGATTCTCATCTCGGCCTCCGCCCGTGGGGGTTACGGGTGTGCGCCGCGTGCAGCCTGCGAAGCGCAGCCGCCGCCGGCAGGGGCGAGCCACGCCCCCCGCCCGGGGCACGGTTGGTCGCTTGCATACGTTACCAGCCGGCGATCCCCGGGGCCAAGGGTTCGCGCTTGACATGCCGTGGGCCGCTAGAATAGAGTTTCGCTAAGTTGTTGAACCCATTGATATTTTGGGTCTGAAACCGCCCGATGCCGAGCAAATACTTGCCCAAATTGGAGAGAATACTTCCCACCGCCCTCTGGGAGCGGTTTGCAGACCAGATGGGGAAGGCGTCGGGGCTCTCGGTGGCCGTGCTCGACTCCCGGGGCGCTCCCCTGCCGGGGCGCGGCGACCTGGAACCCCTGTGTCCAAAGGGGAAGGAAGGCCAGGGGGAGGGCTGCCTCGGGTTCTACCGCAAGGCGGTGGCCCAGGCCGGGCGGGGCGAAGACGCGCTGCTCTTCCGGTGCCCGGGAGATCGGTTGGTCTTTGCGGCCCCCGTGCGCCTCGAGATCGCTCCCTCGGTGCCGCCCCTGATCCTCGTGGGGGGCGCGGTTCAGAGCCCGCCCGGCCGGGACGGGGGGGGGGACGCGGCGAGCCCGGGCGCGTCGGAGCCCCGCCGCCTCCTGGAGATGGCTCGGCTCGCCCAGTGGATTCTCGGGGTCGCCATCCAGGGCAATCTCCGCCGCGAAGAACACGGCCGGCGCCAGTCGCAGGTGATGACGCTCTTCGACGTCGCCTCCGACCTCACCCAGGCGGCTTCCGTCCACGAGGTCTTCGCCCTGGCGCTCAACACCCTCGGGGTGCTCTTCGAGGTCGGGGACGCGGCCCTCTTCCTCCACGAGCCGGGCACCGGCGCCTACCGGGTGCACACGGCCATGGGGGGAGTGGAACGGGTGCTCGGGACGTGGGCGTTCCCCGCGGAGGGCCGCCTGCGCGAAGAGCTCCTGCGTCCCACCGGGGCGGTGCGCCTGGAGGATGCCCGGGACCTGGCGCCCCTGGGCTTGCCCGAGGAGGTGGAGAGCGCGAGCCTCTTTGCCCTGTGGGGGCTGGGAGGGCCCCTGGGGCTCCTGGCCCTTTTCAACGCAGGGCTCACCGCGGAGGACGAGCAGATCATCCGGGGGTTCGCCGGTCAGCTCTCCCTTACCCTGGAGAACCGGCGGCTGCGGGACCAGTTGGGGGGCAAGAGCGTGGAGCTCCAGTCGGTGCAGGAGACGAGCCGGCGCTTCCTGAGCTGTCTCAAGCCCGAGGAGCTCTTCCACGCCATCCTGGAGGAAGCCCGCAAGATCACCGGCGCCCAGAAGGGGAGCGTGATGGTGGCTGCCAACGGCAGCGGGGAGCTGCGGGTGCAGTCCGTCGCCGGGACCCACGAGCGCGTGGTCGAGAAGCTGCGCGTTCCTACGGGGCGGGGCATCGCAGGGCGGGTGTTCGCCACGGGCGACCCGATCGTGGTGGCCAACGTGGAGAAGGACGGGCGGTTCCAGCGCCGCAACCGGCCCCGCTACGTGACCAAGAGCTTCCTGTCGCTCCCGATCTTCCTCGAGGGGCGGATCGTGGGGGTCCTGAATCTGGCGGACAAGATCACGGGCGAGGTCTTCAGCGAGGAGGACCTGCGGTTGCTCCAGACCCTGGCGGCCCAGGCCACCATCGCCATCGAGCGCTCCACCTACTACGCCCAGAGCCTGGAACTGCGGAAGATCTCCATCACCGATCCCCTCACGGGGCTCCTCAACCGGCGCTATTTCCAGGAGCGCCTGGCGGAGGAGGTGGACCGGGCGGTGCGCCACGGGCACGCGCTCGCCCTCATCATGATCGACATCGACCACTTCAAGGACTACAACGACGCCAACGGCCACCCGGCGGGAGACCGGGCCCTGGTGCTCGTGGGCCGGGCGCTCCGGGCCAGCATTCGCGCCATCGACGTGGTGAGCCGGTTCGGAGGAGAGGAGTTCGCGGTCATCCTCCCCGAGACCCGCGCGGAGGGGGCCATCGAGATCGGCGAGCGGATCCGGCGGGAGATCGAGAGCCTCTACTTCGCCGGGGAAGAATCGCTTCCCACGGGCCGGCTCACCATCTCGCTGGGGGTCGCGGGCTTTCCCGAAGACGCCCGCGACATGAAGAGCCTGGTCCAGAGGGCCGACCGGGCGCTCTACCTGGCCAAGGCCCAGGGGCGAAACCGCATCGTGGCCTACGCGGCGCCCGAGGGCCGTAACGGCGGCAAGCCCTCGCCCAGGCCCGAGCCGGCAGCCCAGCCCCCTTCCTGGACGAAGGTTCTGTAAAGGCTGCTCGTTGCTTGTTGTCCGTTGCCCGTTGGAGTTAGGCGATAGGCGGCTCCGCTCCTAAGCCGCCCAGCCGCTTGGCGGCCCGGCGTCCCTTTTGCTACCCTGCGGGCCGATTCCCTTGCCCGTTCGGGAGCTGCCTCGTGCCCTACCAGCCCATCTTCCTCGAGATCCTCCTCCCGGTCCTCCTCATGGTGGCGGCAGAGCGGTTTGCCGTGTATCGCTTCCTGCGCACGCCCGCCCAGGTGGCGTGGGTGCGCAGGCACCGCATCCTGTGGCCCAACTCCATCAGCCGCCTGCGCTACCCCATGGGGTTCCTGGCGGTAGGGGTGATGCACCTGGGGTGGCCCAAAGCGGCCTTTCTCTTCTTCGCCTTCTGGATGATCACCGACATCACCGACGGCGACATCGCCCGCCGGTGCGGCCTCTCCACGGAGCGGGGCGAGACCATCGACCCCTTCTCCGACAAACTCATGTACACTCCGGTGCTCCTCTATTTTGCCTGGCAGGGGCTCCTCACCCCCTGGCTCGTGGGGCTCTTCCTCGTCTTCGACTTCGCGGGGCAGCTCTCCCGGCGGTTCATCTCCCGCAAGGCGGCCAACCTCTTCGGGAAAGCCAAAACCTTCCTCGTGGTGGTGCTCCTCTCCATCACCGCCATCACCTGGATCTACGGCGGCACCCACGACCTGTCGGGGCTCGCCCGCACGATCCGCCCCCTTCTGGCCTTCTGCACGGGGCTGGCCTTCTGCTCCCTGGCCTTCAAGGTCATTCCCAACTACTGGTACGCCAACATCCTGAGTCTGATGAACCTGTTGTGCGGCCTGGGGGGGATCTGGGTCATTCTGGCGGGGGGGCCGCCGGTGTACGCCTTCGGCCTGGTGTTCCTGGGTCAGTTCCTCGACCTCTTCGACGGGCGGGCGGCGGAGAAGTGGGGCTCGACGCCCCGGGGGGAGATCTTCGACGACGTGGCCGACGGCACGAGCTTCGGCCTCACCGTGGGCCTCATCGTGGCCGTGTCGTTCCAGGACTGGCGGGTGGGGGCGATCTTCGGGCTCACTCACGCCGGGGCGACGGCCTACCGCCTGGTGCGCTTCGTGGTGGAGAAGCGAAAGGCGGGTATTGCCGGGGGGGTGAAGACCTTCTCGGGCATGCCCTCCCCCGGAGGGGCGCTCCTCGCGGGAAGCGCCTGCCTGCTTTTCGAGTCGGAGCTCTGGCAGGGGCTCCTGGTGGCGGCCACGGCGCTTGCCATGGTCTCGCGCATCCCCTACCTCCACTTCGGCCGGGCCGCGCTCCCCCACATCCCCAAAGTCGCGCGGGTTCTCTTCCTCGCCCTCTTCCTCTTCCTCCTGGCCCAGGGCGTGCGCCGCGACGACTACGTCGCCCCCCTCGTCATCGTCTTCGTGGCCGCCGTGGGCTACCTCGTCTCACCCCTCTTCCAGCGGCGGTAGCCCCCCAGGTTCCGACTCCTTTTCGCCCCACCGGCAGCAAGGGAAAAAGTAGGGTTTTTCCCCATGGCGCCCCCGCGCGAGGCTCCTACGTTGAGCGTGGAAAAGCAGTTCCCGCGCGGCCCTTCTCCAGGTTCAACCCTCGCGCAGGTGAGGGAAGCCGCCGGGGAATGGGTTCTCCAAGAGGAGGTGAGCCATGAGACACAACCCGTGGAGTGCAAAGTTCACTTTGCTGTTTGCCGCCGTGGCCTTGGCCGCAGCGCTGGTTGCGTGTGGTGGGGGAGGGGGCGGAGGCGGCGTCACGTTTCGGGACGCGGCGCCTGCGGACTTGGCGAACCGGGCGTTCGCCTTTGGGCCGGGGCTCTTCTCGGACGACCCTCAGGACCCCCGGAGCGCTGATTCCTCGACCCTCGTCATCGGCTCCTTCCACGGGGACCGGGCGGCGTTCGCCCTGGTGAACGATGCCGACGGCTCCGTGGTGGCCGGGAGCCTCGCGGTGGGGAACTCGTGCACCGTGACCGTGAGCTTCCTGGAGCTTGCCGGAGAGGAGCTTCGGGTGCTTGCTCCCGACGATCCTGACGCCGTTTCCGTGCTCGACCCCTGCGAGATCGGGAGCGACGGGAGCCTGCGGGTGGCCGACGACCAGCTCGAGACGTTCCTGTCGAGCCCCGGCCGGGCGCCGCAGGCGGTGCTCAACCTGTCGATCCCGCTCGCCGCGGCCTACGAGGTGCCCGGGAATCTAGCGGGTTTGGCGCTGCTCGAAGGGCGATCGGAGACGGGCACCGCCAGTCTCGCCCTGTACGAGGGGAACGTCCTGTCCTACTCCCTGGCCGTCGAGGGCCTGACCCAGGGCGACGCGCTCACGGTGTCCCACATCCACCGGGGCGACGTACACGAGAACGGACCCGTGGTGATCACCCTCGTGGGCGGCCCGGCCCAGGCCAGCGGCGTGCGCCCCCTGGACACCATTCCGCAGTTCGACGGGGGCACTTCCGTCACGGCCTCTGCGGCGCTGACCGGCGCCGAGGTGGCCGATCTGACGGCTGCGGGCAACCACTTCTACGTGAACGTGCACTCGAACCAGGTCGGGGCCGGCGTGGTTCGCGGCCAGATCGGCCAGGAGATCGTCCTTGCCTCCAACGTGTTCCTGTCGACGGCCAACGAGGTCCCTCCCGTGCCCGGTCGCACGGAGACGGGTTTGGCAGTGATGCGAGGCGTGGACGGCGCCGCACCGGCGATGAAGTTCTTCCTCGAGGTCTTCGACTTGGACCCGACCGACGCGCTGCAGGTGGCGCACATCCACTCGGGCGGCCCCACGGAGAACGGACCGGTCGTGATCAGTCTGGTGGGAGGGCCCGCCCAGCCGCCCCTGAGGCCGCTGGACGTGCTGCCGGTCTTCGGCGGCGAGACCTCGGTGCGGGGAGAGGTGCCCGTCAGCGCCCAGGAACTGGCGGACCTCGTGGATCCTACCCGCGCCTGGTACGTCAACATCCACTCTACCCAGGTGGGCTCGGGGCTGGTGCGGGGCCAGCTGCGGGAGGTCACATTCGCCAACGCGATCCAGCCCATCCTGACGCCGAACTGCGCGGTCGCCGGGTGCCACGGGACGCCGCTGGGCGCGCCCATGTCACTGTTGGCGGGAGTCGCCTACGGAAACCTCGTGAACGCTCCGAGCCTCTCGTTGTCGAGCGAGCTCGCCCTGAGGGTGGCTCCGGGCAGCACGGCCCAGAGCGAGCTCTACCGCCGCGTGACCTCGGCGGATCCCCTGATCCGCATGCCCGTGGTGGCGCCCCTGAGCCAGGCACAGATCGACCTGATCGGCCGGTGGATCTCGGGAGGAGCCCTCGAGGACTGAATTGGCGGCTCCCTGGGACTGGTGGTCTTCCGCCGGGGCGGTCACGCCGCCCCGGCGGCTGGCTTTTTCCGCAGCGGCGTCCTGAAGCCGGCAAACGCCTGCGCGGTGCGCTCCTTCCCCACCTGGACGAGCTCCCCGGCGCGGTGGAATTCGTGGATCTGGCAGGCGTCTCGCGGGATCTCGATGAGCACGTCGGGGGCCTGGGCGGCGAGCTGGAAGCGGGCGATGCGGCTCTGCATGGTGTCCATGGAGCGGGAGATCACGTCGAAGAGGCCCAGGTCGGGGCCCCTGGGGGCGGCGAGATCGCCGAGGGCGGCCAGGAACTGGGCGATGCGCCGGCGGTAGCCGTCGCCACCGGTCCCGCCGCTGGCGTCGGAGGAGGACGCCGCCGGTTCGGGCTCTGGAGCGGGCGGGGCACCGCGCACGGGCGCGGTCGCGTTGACCGCCACCGTGAGGTCGGTCAGGTCCCGCAGGGTGGGGGCGATGGGGATGGGGTTCACGAGCCCCCCGTCCACGAGCAGGCGCCCGCCGATTTCCTGGGGGGTGAAGATCGTGGGGATCGCGATGGAGGCGCGGATGGCGTCGAAGAGGGAGCCCCGGTCGAGCCAGACTTCCCGGCCGGTGTCGAGATCCGTGGCCACCGCGGTGAAGGACAGGGGCAGCGACTCGATGGCCCGGTCCCCGATCAGGTCGCGCAGCACCCCCATGAGCCGCTCCCCCTTGATGAGGCCCCGGCCGCCGAAAGAGAAGTCGAGCAGCCGCAGAACGTCGACCAGGTCCAGCGCCGAGACCCAGCGGCGATAGACGTCGAGCTCCCCCGCCGCGTAAATGCCCCCCACCAGCGCTCCCATGGACGAGCCGGCGATGGACCGGATCTCGTAGCCGTGCTCCTCGAGCCACCCGATCACGCCGATGTGGGCGAGCCCCCGGGCGCCGCCGCTGCCGAGGACGAGGGAGACGGTGGTCTTCTTGGGGAGCTTCTTCATGGGGCCTCAGGCACCCCAGGAGCACACGCCCGGCTGGATACCTGCACAACGAGCCGGGCCAGCTCCTTCTCGCGCACGATGCGGGACGTGACGGATCACACGGCATGGACCAACGAGCGCCAGCTTACTGGCGCCTTATGGGATCGACAAGCGGGTCCCGGCCTCTGCACAGGAATCCACCCCCGGGCATCGGGAGGGAGAGGCACGAGGCGCAGCCGAACACCGGGGGTTCCATGCTAGCAGTCCAGTAGACGCGCTCTCTTTTTCCTTGACAGCATCGGGACATCGTGGAGCATCATCCTGTTCCTGTCCCAAAGTGTCCACTGGAGAGGAAGGAGCCGGCATGGAGCTCTCGGTGCGGGACGCGGCGCGGCTGCTGGGCGTGTCGGAAAAGACGGTGTACCGGTGGGCTCGAAAGGGGGAGATTCCCCTCACCCGGGTGAACGACCAGTACCGGTTCCACCGGGTGGAGCTCCTGGAGTGGGCCACGGCCCGGAAGATCCCGGTCTCCCCGGAGATCTACCAGGAAGCCTCCGACGAGGCCCTGCCCGACCTGGCGGAGGCCCTGGAGGGGGGCGGGATCTTCTACCGGATCCAGGGCACCGGGGTGCCCGAGGTGCTCCGCACCGTGGTGGACCACCTGCGGCTTCCCGACGAGGTCGACCGGGAGTACCTCTACCAGGTGCTCCTGGCCCGGGAGGAGCTCGGTTCCACGGGAGTGGGCGACGGCATCGCGATCCCCCACCCCAGAAATCCCATCGTGCTCCACGTGCCGCGCCCCACGGTGACGCTGTGCTTCCTGGAGCACCCCGTGGACTTCCGTTCCCTGGACGGCAAGCCCGTCCACACCCTCTTCACCCTGGTGAGCCCCACGGTGCGGGCCCACCTGCACCTGCTCTCCCGGCTGGCGTTTTGCCTGCGCGACCCGACCCTGGGGCAGCTCCTCGCCGAGCCCGCAAGCCGCGACGTGCTCCTCCAGGCGTTTCGGGAGGTGGAGCGGGAGATCCCGGTGCCCCGGAAGGGCAAGGTCGCATGACGGGTTTTCTGGCCGCCCTGGCCCTGTACGGGGCCGGGGGCGCCGCGGCCCTGGCCGCTTCGGGGCGGCCGCGGCTGGCGCTTCGCCTGGGGGCGGCGGGGGCCGT
>JBFLZB010000076.1 GCA_040756475.1 Thermodesulfobacteriota bacterium | reverse complement strand
CACGCTCCTGCTGGGGGTGGGTACGGCCTGGCTCGCGACGGTGTGCCGGTTTCCGGGCCAGCGGGTGTTCCAGTGGGCGCTCCTGCTCCCCATGGCGATGCCCGCCTACATCATCGCCTACACCTACACGGGGCTCCTGGACTTCGCCGGGCCGGTGCAGTCGGCCCTGCGGGGGTGGTTCGGGTGGGGGTATGGGGACTACTGGTTCCCCCCGGTGCGATCCCTGGGGGGCGCCGTCGCCATGCTCGCCCTGGTGCTCTACCCCTACGTGTACCTCCTGTCGCGGACGGCATTCCAGGAGCAGTCAGTGGCCGCCCTCGAGGCCAGCCGCACCCTGGGCTGCGGCCCCTGGCGGTCGTTCTTCGCGGTGGCCCTGCCCCTGGCGCGCCCCGCCATCGCCGCGGGCCTCTCCCTCGCCCTCATGGAGGCCCTGGCCGACTTCGGTACGGTGCAGTACTTCGGCGTCAACACCTTCACCACCGGGATCTTCCGCACCTGGTTCGGGTTGGGGGAGCGGGCTGCCGCGGCCCAGCTCGCTGCCCTCCTGATGGCCTTCGTGCTCGCCCTCGTCGTTCTGGAGCGCCTCTCCCGGCGCCGGGCCCGCTACCACCACGCGGGCCAGCGACAGCAAGCCGGGGCGGGCTACCTTCTGGGGGGGTGGCGGGCGGCGGCGGCCTTCGGCGCGTGCGCCCTGCCGGTGTTCTTCGGCTTCCTCCTCCCCGCGGGCCAGCTCGGGGTGTGGGCGTTTCGCACCTGGCGCCACACGGTGGACGGGGCGTTCCTGCAGCTCGCGCGAAACAGCCTGGCCCTCGCGGCCGGCGCGGCTGTCCTCACCCTGGCGCTCGCCGTCTTCCTCGCCTACGGGAAGCGCCTGCGCCCCTCCCGGGCCGTGGCAGCCTCCGTGCAGGCGGCAGGGATGGGGTACGCCGTACCCGGCCTCGTGATCGCCGTGGGCGTGATCATCCCCTTCGCGTGGGTCGACCACGCGGTCGACGCCTGGATGCGCGGCGCCTTCGGGATCTCGACGGGGCTCCTCTTGAGCGGCACCCTGGCGGCGGTGGTCTTCGCCTACGTGGTGCGGTTCCTGGCGGTCTCGCTCCACACCGTGGACGCCGGCCTCGGCAAGGTGCGCCCCTCCATGGACGACGCAGCCCGATCCCTGGGGCTCTCGCCCGCCGCGGTGCTCGGGCGGGTACACCTGCCGCTCCTGCGGGGGAGCCTCCTCACCGCCCTGCTCCTGGTCTTCGTGGACGTGCTCAAGGAGCTCCCGGCCACCCTGATCCTGCGCCCCTTCAACTTCAACACGCTCGCGGTGCGCGCCTTCGAGCTCGCCTCCGACGAGCTCCTGGCCGAGTCGGCCGCCGCGGCCCTCGCCATCGTGCTGACCGGCCTCCTCCCCGTGATCCTCATCAGCCGGTCGATCCGAAAGAGCCGGCCGGGGGAGAGCCCGGCAGCGGGGGTGACGTGACGCCCCCCCGGGCGCCGTGCCCCTCGCCCCCCACCGGGGAGCCGACCGCTGACAGCCCTCAACGCGAGGCTGCGCCTCGCGAGGAGCTTCCCATGCTGCTCGAAGTGCGCGACGCCGTCGTCTCCTACGGGGGTCCCCCCGTGGTCCGGGGCGTGAGCCTGGGCCTGCGGGCCGGCGCCATCGGGTGCCTGCTCGGCCCGAGCGGCTGCGGCAAGACCACCCTCCTTCGGGCCATCGCCGGGTTCGAGCCCCTCCAGGGGGGCGAGATCCTCCTCCACGGCCGTGCCGTGAGCCGGCCGGACCTCCTGGTACGGCCGGAGCGGCGGCGGGTGGGCATGGTCTTCCAGGACCTCGCCCTCTTCCCCCACCTCACTGTGGCAAGGAACGTGGCGTTTGGCCTGCGGTCCCTCCACCGCCCCGCCCGGAGCCGCCGGGTGGAGGACCTCCTGTCCCTGGTGGGGCTGGAGGAGCGGGGGGACGCCTACCCCCACCAGCTCTCCGGAGGCCAGCAGCAGCGGGTGGCCCTAGCCCGGGCCATGGCCCCGCGCCCGGACCTCCTGCTGCTCGACGAGCCCTTCTCGAGCCTGGACGTGGAGCTCCGGGACAAGCTCGCGCGGGAGGTGCGGGAGATTCTCAACAAAGACGGCCTCACGGCGCTCCTGGTGACCCACCACCAGTTCGAGGCGTTCGCCATGGCCGACGAGATCGGGGTGCTCCACGCCGGGAGGCTGTGCCAGTGGGATACGGGCTACGGCCTCTACCACCGCCCGGCGGACCGCTTCGTGGCCGACTTCATCGGGGAGGGGACGATGCTCCCGGGCACCGTGGGGGAAGGGGGAAACGTGGCCACCGAGCTCGGGACGATCCACGGGCACGTGCCGCCCGGCTGCGGACCCGGGTGCAAGGTGGAGGTCCTCTTCCGCCCCGACGACCTCCTCCACGACGACGCGGGCCCCGCCTTCGCCGAGGTTGTCGCGAAGGCCTTCCGCGGAGCCGAGTTCCTCTACACCTTGCGGCTCCCCAGCGGGGCCGAGGTGCTGTGCCTCGCCCCCAGCCACCACGACCACCCGGTGGGCCGCCGCCTGGGCCTCAAGGTGGCCGTGGACGAGCTCGTGGCGTTTCCGGTGTGACCGCTTCCCGTGCCTGGAAGCCGCTGGAGTCGAACCGTGCGGAAGTACTTCGGCCGGTTCGTGGTCCGCCTCGCCGCCGAGGACCACCGGCGGGTCCACCTGGCGGCGAACAAGGCGGGGGGGAGCCGGTGCTGCCCAGGATCCACCACCCAATCTCTGGGGCGGGGTCCGGGAGTCCTGGAGCGCAGCCCCGTGCCGCCTCGACCGAACCGCCAGCAGCGAGGCCGAAAGCGGTGAGGCTCGGCGCGCCGGCTCCCTCGGCTACGCTGCCTCCGAACACCGCGGATTACGGGGCGGAGCGCAAGGGCTCCCGGACCCCGCTTGCCACCCAGGTGGTGGATCCTGGCTGCCCAGAGCCGTTGCCCCCGGGGCGCCTCTTCGCTAGCATGCCCCCGCAGACTGCTGAAAAAGCAGCCTGCGGGGGCGCTCCAGGATCCCGCCCCACGCGACTACCCCACCTCCCCACCCCGCCACCGCACCCCCCGCACCTCCTCCAAGGGACTCCACAGCGCGCGCAACTGGGCCGCGAGGCGCTCCCGGTCGCCGGTGGTGGCAAAGCTCGTCCGCCCCCCGGCCTCGGCGTCCCGGCGGAGCCCGAGCTCCTCGAGCCGGCGGCGCACCTGCCGGGCCACGGCGGGGGCGGGGTCCACGAGCTCCACGCCGGGGCCGCACACCTCGCGGATCGCGGCAAGGGCGAGGGGGTAGTGGGTGCACCCCATGACCAGGGCGTCGATGCCTTCGGCCAGGAGCGGCGCCACGGCCTCCTCCACCAGGGCCCGGAGACGGGGCCCTCCCGTCTCGCCCGCCTCCACCGCCTCCACGAGGCCGGGGCAGGTCCGGGTGAGCACCCGCACCCCCTGGGCGAACCGCTCCACCACGCTGCAGAAGGGCCGGCCCTGGAGGGTGCCGGGGGTGGCGAGCACCCCGATGACACCGGAGCGGCTCGCCCGGGCGGCGGGCTTCACCGCGGGCTCCATGCCCACGAAGGGCACGCAGGGGAAGGTCTCGCGCAGGTGGTGCAGGGCCGCGGCGCAGGCGGTGTTGCAGGCCACCACCACGAGCTTGGCGCCCTGGGCCAGAAGGAACCGGGCCGCCCCCTCGCAGAGCCCGCGCACCTCTTCCGGGGCCCGGGGGCCGTAGGGCACGTGGGCCTGGTCCGCCAGGTAGAGGAGATCCTCCCCGGGCAAGAGGCGGTGCACCTCCCGGAGGACCGAGAGGCCTCCGACTCCCGAGTCGAACACGGCCACGGGGCGAGACGGCACGGCGTCGCCCTACCCCGCCCCGGGCGCGGCGTCGGGGAAGAGCTTCATCTCCCACTCCTGGAGGGCCTTGATCTCGTCGCGGAGTCGGGCGGCCTCCTCGAACTCCAGGGAAGACGCCGCTTCCAGCATCTTCCGGCGCAGGCGCTCGATCTCCCGCTCGGCCTCGGCCGGCGTGCGGAAGGGGGCTTCCTCCTCGGCCGCCAGGGGGACGGTGACGTAGTCCATCTCGTAGACCGAGGAGAGGACGTCGTCGATGCGCTTCTTCACCGACTCGGGGGTGATGCCGTGCTCCCGGTTGTAGGCGAGCTGGATCTCGCGCCGGCGGCCACACTCGTCCACCGCCCGCCGGATCGAGCCCGTGACCTGGTCCGCGTACAGGATCACCCTGCCCCCCAGGTTGCGGGCCGCCCGTCCGGAAGTCTGGATGAGGCTCGTCTCGCTGCGCAGAAACCCCTCCTTATCTGCGTCGAGGATGGCCATGAGGGAGACCTCGGGGATGTCGAGCCCCTCGCGCAGCAGGTTGATCCCGATGAGCACGTCGTGGGTGCCCTGCCGGAGCTCGCGGATGATCTTCACCCGCTCCAGGGTGTCGATGTCGGAGTGGAGGTAGCAGGTCTTCACCCCGAGCTCGGCGTAGTACCGGGTCAGGTCTTCGGCCATGCGCTTGGTGAGCGTGGTCACGAGCACCCGCTCGCCCCGCTCGGCGGTGGCGCGGATCTCCTCCAGGAGGTCGTCCACCTGGGTGCGCGCCGGGCGGATCTCCATGTGCGGGTCCACCAGCCCGGTGGGCCGGATGATCTGCTCCACGATCTCGCCCCCGGCCTTCTCCAACTCGTAGCGCGACGGGGTGGCCGAGACGTAGAGGGCCTGGGTTACCCGCTTCTCGAACTCGTCGAAGCGAAGGGGCCGGTTGTCGAGCGCCGAGGGGAGCCGGAAGCCGAACTCCACCAGGGTCTCCTTGCGGGAGCGGTCCCCCCGGTACATGCCCCCCACCTGGGGCAGCGTCACGTGGCTCTCGTCCACCACCAGGAGGAAGTCCTCGGGGAAGTAATCCAGCAGCGTGGGCGGGGGTTCCCCCGGGGCCCGCCCCGTTAGGTGGCGGGAGTAGTTCTCGATGCCGGTGCAAAAGCCCATTTCTTCCAGCATCTCTATGTCGAAGAGGGTACGCTGCTCCAGCCGCTGGGCCTCCACGAGCCTGCCCTGGGCCTTGAGCCCGGCCAGACGCTCCCCCAGCTCCACCTGGATCGTCCCGATGGCCCGGTCCAGGGTCTCCTTGGGGGTCACGTAGTGGGAGGCGGGGGGCACCAGCACGCTCTTCATCCTCCCCAGGCGCCGGCCCCGCAGGGGATCGACAAGCGAGATCTGCTCCACCTCGTCGCCGAAGAGCTCCACCCGGATGGCGTGCTCGTCCTCGTAGGCCGGGAAGATCTCCACCACGTCGCCCCGCACCCGGAAGGTGCCCCGGTGGAAATCCAGGTCGTTACGCTGGTACTGGAGGTCCACGAGCTTGCGGAGCACCGCGTCCCGGTCCACCGTGAGACCCTCTTCCAGGTAGAGGATCATCTCCCGGTAGGCCTCCGGGTCCCCCAGCCCGTAGATGCACGACACGCTCGCCACGATCAGCACGTCGCGCCGGGTGAGCAGCGCGTGGGTCGCCGCGTGGCGCAGCCGGTCGATGCGGTCGTTGATGGAGGAGTCCTTCTCGATGTAGAGGTCCTGCTGGGGGAGGTAGGCCTCGGGCTGGTAGTAGTCGTAGTAGCTGACGAAGTACTCGACCGCGTTCTGGGGGAAGAGCCCCTTGAACTCGGCAAAGAGCTGGGCCGCCAGGGTCTTGTTGGGGGCGAGCACCAGGGTGGGCCGCTGGGTGCGCGCCACCACGTTGGCCACGGTAAAGGTCTTCCCCGACCCCGTCACCCCCAGGAGCACCTGGTGCGCGCGCCCCTCCTCGATGCCCCGAGTCAGGGCGTCGATGGCCTGGGGCTGGTCGCCGCTGGGGACGAAATCGGTGACGAGGCGGAAGGAACCCATGGGGGGAGATGCTAGGCTACTCGGGCCCGGGCCTCAACGGGGAAGCGAGGGGGCGGTGGCAAACGGGCGTAACCGGTCGAGCGCGGATCCGGTCGGGTTCCTCTGTAGGAGCCGCCTCCTGCTGGCTATGTCGGCCGAAGGCCGACCCTTCTCCCTGCCGCTAGCGCGGCAAGTCGCCTGGGGGAGCAGGCTCCTACACTCGCTTCTCGTTGTCCTTCGGAGAGAGAGCGGCCGGACGGTTGCGCCCGTGGCAGACTACGACAAGGGCCGGGGCCCTGCCCCCCTGCCGCTGCACCGCCGGAAGGTCTTTCCTACGGAGAAGTCAGGATGACCGAGGTGTCGGGCGCGGCTCGCCCGCCAACGACCAGGATGCGCGTCGGGGTCTCGAGCACGTCGATGAGCTGTTCCGTGGTCCCCGGGTCGAGCGCGGTCCAGGTCTGCCCGTCTGGCGATTCCCTTATCAGCCCCAGATCGCCAACCGCGAGGAACCGCGAGCCCGTCCACGTCACGCCGTGGAGCGTCGCCGGAAGGCCGGACACGGTCTGGACCCAGTCCGCCCCGCTCGCGTCCGTAGAGGTCCAGATCTCTCCGGCAGAGCCCACCGCAACTAGGGTCGTTCCGTTCCAGGCTACGTCCCAGAGGGGGGTCGCCAGGGCGACGGGAGTCACGTTCGTCCACGCAACCCCGTCGACCGAGCTGGCGATGGCGGGGTTGTTTCTGCCGCCGACCGCCACGAAATGCGTGCCGGTCCAGGTGATCCCCGTGAGCTGGTCGGCGATCCCGGTGGGAGCCGAGGTCCAGGTGAGGCCGTCGGCGGACCGGATCGCATTGCCCTGGCCAACGGCCACGAACTGCGCCCCGCTCCACGCCACGGCGTCCAGGGTCGAGGTCACGCCGGAGTCTCGAAGGGTCCAGACGAGGCCGTCCAGCGAGGTCAAGACGGGCGCGTTGCCCCCCACCGGCCAGCCGACGGCCACCAAGAGCCCCAAGTCCGGCGACCAGACCACATCTTCCAGGGGAACCGCCGCTCCGGTAAGGGTCGCCTCCCAGGTCCGCGCGTCGGCGGAGGTCGCCACCGTTCCCGCCAGCGCGCTCAATGCCACGAAGCGGCTGCCGGACCAGGCCACGCGCTTCAGCAGCAGAGAAACCGGGGAAGTCCGCTCGTTCCACACCGTCCCGGTGACGTCCGCTACCCGCACCACGACTGTGTCGGTCGCGGGCAGCCCGTGGTCGTCTGTAACGGTGAGCGCGAACTCGAGGAGCTCCCCGGCCGCCCCCACCCCCGGCGCCTCGAAGGACGGGTTCTGCGTATTGTCCCCGATGAGCCCCACCGCCGGCCCCAAGGTCTGGACCCACGCGTAGGACGCGATGGTCCCGTCGGGGTCGGCGCTGGCCGAGCCGTCGAGGACGACGAGGGCCTCCTCGTCCACGTCCTGGTCCGGCCCCGCGTTCGCTACGGGAGGCGCGCGCTCCTCCACGGTGAGGGTGAAGGAGATGCTCGCCTCCGCGGCGCCGTCGCTCGCGGTCACGGTGATCTCGTAGTTGCCGGCGTGGGTGAAGTCCGGGGCGCAGGCGACGACCCCGGAGCCGTTGCCGTTGTCGCTGAGGGTACAGAAGAGGGGGAGGTTCGGCGCCGAGAGAGTGAGGGTATCCCCGTCGGGATCCGAAGCGCTCACCGGGATCTGGAAGACCTCGCCCTCGCCCCTCGTCTGGTTCGCGATGGCCGCCACGGTCGGAGGGTTGTTCGCCGCGGTCACGGCCAACGCGAACGTCGCGCTTCCCGCAGCCGTCCCGTCACTCGCCTCCACGGCGATGTCCGGGTAGTCGCCGGCATCCCCGACGATCGGGTCACAGGCGATCGCCCCCGTGCCGTCCCCGTTGTCGGTCAGGCTGCAAAACCCGGGCAGGTTCCCCGCAGTGAGCGTGAGCGTGTTCCCATCGGGATCCACTGCGTTCAAAGGGATCGCCAGGGTCCGCCCCTCCTCCACGACCTGGTCTGCAATCGGTTCGAGCTCGGGGGGGCGGTTTACGTCGTTTACCGTGAGCACGAACGTGGTGCTGACCGTCGACGTCCCGTCACTGGCTTCCACGGCGATGCCCGGGTACTCCCCCGCGTGTTCGAAATCGGGGGCGCAGGCGACCCGGCCCGTGCCGTCGCCGTTGTCGGTGAACACGCAGAACTCGGGGAGGTTCACGGCCTCGAGGACGAGGTCGTCGCCGTCCGCATCCGACGCGACAACCGCGATCTCGAGGACCTGCCCCTCGTCAACGACCTGGTCCCCTACCACTTCGAGGACGGGGGGACGGTTGCCCACGTCGACCGTCAGCGTGAACCCCGCGCTTCCCGTCGTCGTCCCGTCACTGGCCTGCACGCTGAGATTCGGATAGGTACCGGCGTCGCCGAACCCCGGGGTACAGGCGATGGCGCCCGCGCCGTTCCCGTTGTCGGTGAGAGTACAGAAGGCCGGAAGGTTCGGGGCCGAGAGGGTGATCGCATCCCCGTCGGGGTCCGCTGCGCTGACGGGAATCGAGAGCGTTTGTCCCTCCGCCACCGTCTGTGCGGCGACGGCGGCCACCGTGGGCGCGCGGTTGCCGCCGCCCCAGAGGCTCCCCACGTCCGTGTCCCCGCATGCACCCAGGCCCAGGACCGCGCCGAGCAGAGCACCCAACCCGATTCCCCTGCGAACGAAGCTGCGCATCACGGCTCTCCCCTACCACTCGTACCAGTGCCAGCCCACCAGGGCGCTCACCTGGAGGCCTCCGGCGTTGGCGCTCTTTGCCCCGAGATCCACGTTCACCAGGCTGTACCGGGCGTCGATCCCGAGGTTGAGCCAGTCCCAGAAGGTCCAGTAGAGGCCGCCCCCCGCCCAGCCGCCGAATCCGGAATCCTTTTCGGTTCCAGTAGCTCCGCCCCGGGTCAGGTCCGCCTCGACCCGCGCGTAGGACCCGCCGCCGTTGAGGTAGAGGCGCGGCAGCCTGCGGGGGTACCAGATCTTGCGCAGGCCCGCCTGGAACTCCCAGGTGGTGCTCTCCACCTTCACCCCGGCAGAGGACTCCTCGTCTGAGGACCGCCAGAGCGTGCCCACCAGGCCTAGCCCCCACAGCCAGCCCTCGGCCGTGTAGTCGAGCTCCAGCCCCACCTGGCGCTGCTCGTCCACGGGGGCCCAGTCGGAATCGTCGAGGATGCGCAACCCCCCGAGGACGTTCAGGTTCAGGGCCTGGTAGAAGTCGCCCCCGCCGCCGATCGTGCGGTTCCAGTTCTCCGCCGCGGCGGGTGTGGACCAAACGGCCAGTGCGGCGAGCATCATCCAGGCCGCCCCCGCTCCCCCTTTCCATCCTCGAGCTCGACGCATCCGTTCCGCCTCCTCGCCCACTCCGCGGGTTGGATCCATGGACCTTGTTGCGAGATCTGCCGGTCGCCCCGGCGGGGCGCCCCTTCGGAGCCGCCCTGTGCTCCGACCGGTCCCACGAAGCGACCGCCGTTCGATATCACGGCGTAAAGGCACGGGTCAAGCGGGGCCGCGCCGCCGCGAAGGATCGCGCAGTCCTGCCGTGCCGCCGCCTCCCTCACGCCGGCAACTGGGCCTTCGGGTAGGACCCCAGCACCTTGACGAACAGGCAGCGGGCGCGCAGGTCATCCAGGGCGCGGCCCACCTCGGGGTCGGCCACGTGGCCGTCGCAGTCCACGAAGAAGACGTACTCCCAGGCCTTCTGCTTCATGGGGCGCGACTCGATCTTGGTGAGGTTCACGCCGTTGTCGTAGAAGGCCTGGAGCATGCGGTAGAGGGCGCCCGCCTCGTCGCGCACGGCAAACAGCACGGAGGTCTTGTCCCGGCCGCTCCGGTCGGGGATCTCGCGGCCCACCACGAGGAACCGGGTGTAGTTGTTGGGGTGATCCTCGATGCGGGCCTCCACGGGGCGCAGGCCGTAGAGGTTCCCCGCCAGCTCCCCGGCCACGGCGGCGGCCTGGGGGTCCTCGGCGGCGATCTTGGCCGCCTGGGCCGTGGAGGAGGCGTCGAGGACCGGGGTGTCGGGGAAGTTCTCCTCGAGCCACCGGCGGCACTGGGCCAGGGCCTGGGGGTGGGAGTAGATGCGGCCCACGTCCTCGCGCCGGCCGCTCTGGCTGAGCAGGTTGTGGGTCACCCGGAGCATGACCTCGGCCACGATCTTGAGCTCCGAGTTGAGGAACATGTCGAGGGTGTAGCTCACCACCCCCTCGGTGGTGTTTTCGATGGGGATGACCCCGTAGGGCGCCTTGCCCTTCTCCACCACGTCGAAGACCTCGGCGATGGTGCGCACCGGGCGGTACTGGGCGGAGAGCCCGAACTGTTTGAGGCACGCCTGGTGGGTGAAGGTGGCCGGCGGACCCAGGTAGGCGACGCTGAGGGGATGCTCCAGGGAGAGGGAAGCGGAGATGATCTCCTTCCACACGGGCCGGATGGCCGCGCTGGGGAAGGGGCCCGTGTTTGCCTCCTCGAGGCGGCGCACCAGGTCTTCCTCGCGCCCCGGGGCGTAGAAGGCGGCGCCCTGTTCCTTCTTGACCTCCCCCACGCCCAGGGCCAGCCGGGCCCTCTCGTTGAGGAGCCGCAGGAGCTCAGCGTCGACCCGGTCGATGGCGCTGCGAAGCTCTTGCAGTTGTGCCCTTGGATCGCTGGGTCTTCCCATCGGACGCCCTTCTCTTGTCGGGCAGACCGGCTGCGCCGGCACGCTCCGTTCGTTTGCCGCCGCGCCTCGTCCCGGCACCCTTGGGCGCCTGGGGCGGATCGCCGCGCCGCAGGGCCTCCACCTCGTCGGGCTTGAGGTAGCGCCAGGCGCCCTCGGCCAGCCCGTCAGCAGTGATCGGGCCCACCGACACCCGAACCAGCTCCACCACGTGACCCCCCAGGGCCTGCACCATGCGCCGGATCTGGCGCTTGCGGCCCTCCACGAGCCCCATGCGAAAACGCACGCCGCTCGCGGTGGGCCGAGCTCCCCAGACCCGCGCCGGCGCCGTCGGGCCGTCTTCGAGCTCCACGCCCGAGGACAACCGGGCCAGGGCTTCGTCGCCCAGGTCGCCGGCGGCCGTGACCTCGTAGACCTTCTCCGCCTGGCGGCTGGGGTGGAGGAGCTCGTGGGCCAGCTCGCCGTCGTTGGTGAGCAGCAGCACGCCACGGGAATCGCGGTCCAGCCGCCCCACCGGGTAGACGCGGCCGCGCACCCGGCCCAGGAGCTCCATGACCGTGCGCTCGGCGTGGGGGTCGCGCACCGTGGTGACGTACCCGGCCGGCTTGTTGAGAACGACCACGAACCGCCGCTCCTCCTCGGGGAGGGGCTGCCCGTCCACCTCGATGCGGTCGGCCCCGGGGTCGGCCTTGGCGCCGAGCTCCCGCACCACCTCGCCGTTCACGCGCACGCGGCCGGCGGCGATCCACCCCTCGGCCTCCCGCCGGGAGCACAGGCCGCGGCCGGCCAGGATCTTCTGGAGTCTTTCAGGTGTCAAGGCGTTCTCCGTCCAACGATCCACAGCCTGGGTGACAAGCGGGGTCCGGGAGCCCTTGCGCTCCGGCCGGCTCCGCCTGCCCCTCTCCCCGCGCCGCCAGGAGGTCCTCGATGTCCTTGAGGTTGGGCAGCTCCCCGAGAGACGACAGGCCAAAGGCCTCCAGGAACTTCCGGGTCGTACCGTAGAGGAGCGGCCGGCCGGGCACGTCCTTCTTGCCCAGGATGCGGGCGAGACCCCGGTCGAGGAGCAGTTTGAGCACGCCGCCGCAGTCGACCCCGCGCACCTCTTCGAGCTCGGCCCGGGTCACGGGCTGGCGGTAGGCCACGATGGCCAGGGTCTCCAGGGCCGCCCGGGAGAAGCGAACCGCCCGGGGCGCCTCGAGGCGCGCGAGCCAGGGCGCCAGCTCGGGGCGGGTGCGCAGCTGGTACCCGCCCGCCACCTCGCGAAGCTCGACCCCCCGCCCCGCGCACCGGGCCTCGAGCTCTCCCAGGGCGTCCCGCACCCGGTCCGGCTCCACCCCGTCGGGGGCGAAGACCTCCGCCAGACGCGACAGGGGCAGGGGCTCGGGGGACGCGAAGAGCAGCGCCTCGACGGCCCGGACGAGGGTCTCCGGGTCCACCCTCAGAGCCCGTGAAACAATTCGCTGCGCGACCGGATTGCTTCGCTGCGCATTCCCTCACTCCTCGCCTGTCTACTGAAAATGTCTCGTCGTTCGCTCATGCGCGCCTGGCAGTCCGGTCTGCTCGCGAAGATTCCTGCACAGGCTCTCCGTCCTCCCCGGGCACGGCGTACACGCGGATCTCCCCGAAGGGGACCGCCTGCACCACCCGGATGGCCCGCAGCCGCACCAGCTCCAGGAGGGCGAGGAAGGTGGCCACCACCCGGCTCCGGGAGGGCCGCGCGGGGAAGAGCTCCGGAAAGCTCAGGCCCATCCCCGCAGGCAGGCCCTGGAAGCGGTCGAGCACCTCCTGGATGGCCTCCTGGATCGAGACCCGCTGGCGCACCACCTCGTGGACGAAGTCCTCGGAGGCCGTCTCCAGAAGACCCTTGAAGGCCAGGAGGAGCTGGTAGAGATCGAGCTCCAGGGGGGCCTCGGGGAGCTCGAGCTCGTCGAGCTCCGCCGCCCGCCAGGTGCGGGCGAAGACGTCGCGGCCGAGCTGGGGGCGGTCTCCGAGCTGCAAGGCCGCCTCGCGCATCCGCTCGTACTCCACGAGCCGGCGCACGAGCTCCGCCCGGGGGTCTTCGCCCTCCTCCTCGGCCGGCTCCTCCGGAACGGGCAGGAGCATGCGCGACTTGATCTCCGCCAGGGTGGCCGCCATCACGAGGAACTCGCCGGCGAGGTCCAGGTCGAGCTCCCGGATCACCTCAAGCGCCCCCAGGTACTCTTCGAGGATGCGGGCGATGGGGATGTCGTAGATGTCGTACCGGTGCCTGCGAATCAGGTGCAACAAGAGGTCCAGCGGCCCCTCGAACCCCTCGAGACGCACCTTGTAGGTCTGCCCTTCCCCGAAGAGGATGCCCTCCGCCGGGGCAGGGCTGGCCATCACCCGCCCAGGAACGCCCGCGCCGCCACGCGAAGCGCGGGGTAGAGGGTGCGGTCGAGGGCGCCGGAAAAGACCACGAGGAGCAGGAGCACCATCCCGTAGCGCTCCAGCCGGTACACCGCCGCCGCGGCCCCGCCCGGCAGCACCCCCGCGAGGATGCGGCTCCCGTCCAGGGGCGGGATGGGCATGAGGTTGAAGAGCGCGAGGCCCAAGTTGACGATCACTCCGGCCCGGGCCACGGAGACCAGGAAGAGCCAGACGTCCACGGGGAGCCCGAGGCGCACGCCCGCCCCCACCGCCGACGCGAGCAGGTGGTACGCAAGGGCAAACGCCCCCGCCAGCACCAAGTTGGCCGCGGGCCCGGCCAGGGCGACCCACAGCATCCCCTGGCGGGGCCTGCGGAAATACGAGGGGTTCACCGGCACGGGTTTGGCCCAGCCGATCATGCGGGTGAGCACGAAAACCAGCGTCCCCACCGCGTCGAGGTGGGCCAGGGGGTTCAGCGTCAGCCGCCCCGCGCGGCGGGGCGTCGGATCCCCGAGCCGGTCCGCCGCATACGCGTGAGCCGCCTCATGAAGCGTCAATGCCAGGAGCAGGGGAACCGCGACGATCACCACCTGGCGGAGCAGGGGCCAGAGCTCGGGCATGGGGGGAGGTCTCCGGGGCACGCGTTGGTCTCGGACGGTAGCAGAGGAAGGGCATAGGGTCAAGGAAATCACGCACTTCCGAAGCGTTGGGGTGCTCCAGACCCCCGTACGGACGGGCGCGCCGGAGCGAGAGGGGATGGGGGCTGCCTCGCCCCACCCCCGGACCAGGGGCTTTCCGGACCCCAGCGGCAGAACCTTTCCGCGGCGCGCCGATTCTGCTACCTTCACGCAGCAGCGCCAACCCCGAGACGCCCCGGAAGACACCCCAGATCGCAGGAGAAACACCCCCATGGCAGGGCACAGCAAATGGGCGAACATCAAGCACCGAAAGGGCCGTGAAGATGCGCGCAGGGGCAAGGCCTTCGCCAAGGTGGCCAAACAGATCACCGTAGCGGCGAAGCTCGGCGGAGGGGACCCGGAGATGAACCCTCGGCTGCGCCTCGCCATGGACAAGGCCCGCGACGTCAACATGCCCAAGGACAACGTGGAGCGGGCGATCCGCAAGGGCACCGGCGAGGGCGCTTCGGACACCTACGAAGAGGCCTCCTACGAGGGGTACGGACCCGGGGGCGCGGCGGTGCTGGTGGAGGTGCTCACCGACAACCGCAACCGCACGGTGGCCGAGGTGCGCCACGCCTTCAGCAAGAACAAGGGGAACCTGGGCGAGAACGGGTGCGTCTCGTGGCTCTTCGAGGCCCGAGGCTACCTGGAGGTGCCCCGGGAAGGCGTTCCCGAGGACCGGATCATGGAGGCGGCCCTGGAGGCGGGGGCCCTGGACGTGAGCGACGGCGGCGAAGTCTGGGAGGTGATCACCGAGCCCGACGCCCTCCACGCGGTCCGGGAGGTGCTTTCCGCGGCGGGGCTCGCCGTGCACTCGGCCGACCTCACCAGGGTGCCCAAGACCACGGTGCGGGTGGAGGGCAAGGAAGCCGAGCAGCTTCTGCGGCTCATCGAGATGCTGGAAGACAGCGACGATGTGCAGCACGTGTACGCCAACTTCGACATCGACGAAGCGGAGATGGAACGTCTGGCGGCCGCCGGATGAGTCCGTGATCCGGGTGCTGGGCATCGACCCCGGGTCGCGCACCACCGGCTACGGGGTGGTGGAGATGCGGGGCAACCGCCTGGCCCACGTGGCCCACGGAGCCATCTCCGGGGGCCGCGACGACGCCCTGGGCCCGCGGCTGGCTGCCATCTACCGGGGGCTCCGGGAGGTCCTGGAGACCTATCGGCCCCAGGAGATGAGCGTGGAAGGGATCTTCCACGCCCGAAACGCCCAGTCGGCCCTCAAGCTGGGTCATGCCCGGGGAGTGGTGCTGCTCACGGCGGAGCTCACGGAGGTACCGGTGGCCGAGTACACACCCATGCAGGTCAAGTCGGCCGTGGTCGGGTACGGCAGGGCCGACAAGCGCCAGGTACAGGACATGGTGCGCCGCCTCCTCACCCTGCCCGAAGTCGTGGGAACGGACGCTTCCGACGCCCTGGCGGTCGCCATCTGCCATCTCCAGACCCGCCGCACGGTACAGGCCTATGCGGCCCGGCGGGCGGGCGCGCCGTGATCGCGAGCCTCGCCGGCCGCGTGGAGCGCTCGTCCCCGGGCGAGGTCGTGGTGGACGTGGGGGGCGTCGGGTACCGGGTCCACGTGCCCCTCTCGACCTACGCAGCGCTGCCCGGGGTAGGCCGGGACTGCCGCCTGCGGGTCCTCACCGCGGTTCGCGAAGACGAGATCCGCCTCTACGGCTTTGCCACCGCCGAGGAGGAAGAGCTCTTCGGGCTCCTCCAGGGGGTCACGGGGGTGGGGCCCAAGCTGGCCCTCAAGGTCCTCTCGGGGGTGAGCGTCCCGAACCTGCGATCCGCCCTGGCCCACGCCGACATGGGCGTACTCACCTCGGTGCCGGGCGTCGGAAAGCGGTTGGCCGAACGGCTGGTGGTGGAGCTGCGCGACAAGGTGGGGCCCGCGTTCGCCTCCGCGGCCGCCGAACCCGCCGAAGGCCGCGTCGACGCCGAGGCTCTGGAAGCGCTCGCGGCCCTGGGCTACCCCCCCAAGGTGGCTCGCCGCGCCCTGGAGAGCGCCCGCAAGGCCGGGGCGATGACACTGGAAGACCTGGTGCGCGAGGCCCTGCGGGGCCTGGCGGGGAAGCGCGCGTAGCCTGTGATGACCGCGGCCGCCAACGATCCCATCCGTGCGGTGGAGCCGGAGCGCCTGGAGGAAGACGTCTTTGCGGGGAACCTCCTGCGCCCCCCCAGCCTCGACGACTACGTGGGCCAGGAGCGCCTGCGGGCAAACCTGCGGGTCTTCATCGAGGCGGCCCGCCGTCGGGGCGAGCCCCTGGACCACGTGCTCCTGAGCGGCCCCCCGGGGCTCGGGAAGACGACGCTGGGCTACATCATCGCCCACGAGATGGGGGTCAACATCGAGACCACCTCCGGGCCCATCCTGGAGCGCCCCGGGGACCTGGCGGCCATCCTGACCAACCTGAAGAAGGGCGACGTCCTCTTCATCGACGAGATCCACCGGCTCAGCCCCGTGGTGGAGGAGGTCCTCTACCCCGCCATGGAGGACTTCCAGCTCGACATCCTCATCGGGCAGGGCCCCAGCGCCCGCTCCATCAAGATCGACCTGCCCCACTTCACCCTGGTGGGCGCCACCACCCGCTCGGGCCTGCTCACCGCGCCGCTTCGGGACCGGTTCGGGGTGGTGAGCCGCCTGGAGTACTACACGCCCGAAGAGCTCCAGGTGATCGTGCGGCGCTCCGCCCGAATCCTCGACGTTCGGCTGGCCGACGACGGCGCGTGGGAGATCGCCCGCCGGAGCCGCGGCACTCCCCGCATCGCCAACCGGCTTCTCCGGCGCGTGCGGGATTTCGCCGAGGTGCGCCACGGTGGCGTGGTGGACCGGGCCATCGCCGACCAGGCCCTGGTGGCCCTGGACGTGGACGGGGCCGGGCTCGACCGGATGGACCGGCGCATTCTCTCGACCATCGTCGAGAACTTCCGGGGGGGGCCGGTGGGCATCGACACCCTCTCGGCGTCGGTGAGCGAGCAGAAGGACACCATCGAGGACGTGTACGAACCCTACCTCATCCAGCAGGGGTACCTGGTCCGCACGGCCCGCGGGCGCATGGCCACCGAAGCCGCGTACCGGCACCTGGGGCTCGCGGTTCCAGCCCAGGGGCAGGGGAGGCTCTTTTGAGGACCTCGCGCCCGTGGACCCCGGTGCTGGCCGTGGGGCTCCTGGCAGCCTCGGCAGTCACGGGAATGGGCGCGGGAGGCCCCCCTCCCGGCCACAAGCAGCACTTCGCGGGGCAGTGGTTCCATGCCCCCGTGGCCGACGACGAATGCACCGTGTGCCACACGCTGCACGGGGAGGGGGTCAAGCCGTTCCTCCAGCTCCCCGAGCCGGAGCTCTGTTACCAGTGCCACGAGAACATGGGGGCCCAGGACGTGGTGCACGAGCCCGTGGATACGGGGAGGTGCAGCGACTGTCACCTGGTCCACACGAGCGACGTGCGGCCCCTCCTCAAGGCCAGGATTCCCCAGCTCTGCATCGCATGCCACCCCCTCGACCCCAACCACGTGGGGCGAAACACCGTGTGCATCTCCTGTCACGGAGTCCACTCGTCCGAGACCTCCCGCTTCCTCAAGGACGATCGGACGCGAAACTGCAAGAAGTGCCACGAAGCCAAGCAGAAGGGCGTCCGCGTCCACGAGCCGGCCCGGGGGGGCAAGTGCCTCACCTGTCACTACACCCACCCCGACCCCCGGTTCACCAGCGAGCGCCTCAGGGGTGCCTTCCCGCGCCAGACCCGCGCCGCCTACACCCCGGGCGTCTACGGCCTGTGCGACCGCTGCCACCTTCCAGATCTCTACCAGGACCCGGGGTACGAGGAGACGGGCTTTCGCACCCGCACGCGAAACCTCCACGAACGCCACGTGGTGCAGCGGCAGGTAGGCTGCGGGGCGTGCCACGACGTGCATACCGCCCGGCGCACCGCCCTCATCGTGGAGTGGGTACGACTGACGGGGGCCAAGCCTGTGCCGCTCCAGTTCCTGAGCTTCAGCACCGGGGGCAGCTGCGGGCCGGCCTGCCACGCCACCGCCACCTACGTGCGGGACGAGGACAAGGCGGAGTTCGGAGGGGATGAGCGATGAGGCGCCGGCCGCCCTTCGGGACCACCGCATCGGCTGCCCTGCTGGCCGCGCTTCTCGCGTTTCTCAGCCTGCCGTCCCCGTCCGGAGCGCAGGAGGGGGTGTACCGGTACCTTGGGGTCAAGTGGTGCCAGGGATGCCACTCGCGCCGCAGTCCCAACCCCAAGATGCGGGTCTTCCATTCCTGGGAGGGCTCGGCCCACGCCCGCGCCTGGGAGCGCCTGCCCGAGAAGGATCGGGAGAACCCCGCCTGCCTGCGCTGCCACTCCACCGGATACGGCATGCCCCGCCGGCCCGACGTGGCCGACGAGGACCTGCGGGGCGTGCAGTGCGAGGCGTGTCACGGGCCCGGCAGCCACTACTTCACCTGGAACGTCATGAAGGACCGGGAGACCTCGCTCGCCCGCGGGATGGTGCTCCCCACCCGGGAGGTGTGCGCCCGGTGCCACTGGTGAGCACCCCGGTGCGGCGCAGGACCCGGCCCCTGCGCCTGGGTGCGGTGACCGTGGGCGGGGATGCCCCCGTGAGCGTCCAGTCCATGTGCTCCACCGACACCCGGGACGCTGCCGCCACCCTGGCACAGATTCGCCGCCTGGAGGCCGCCGGGTGCGAGATCGTGCGGGTGGCGGTGCCCGACGCGGAGTCGGCCGCAGCCCTGGGAACCATCCGGGCCGGAACCCGCCTTCCCCTCGTGGCCGATATCCACTTCGACCATCGCCTGGCCCTGGCGGCCCTGGCAGCCGGCGCCGACGGCCTGCGCCTCAACCCGGGCAACATCGGCGCGCGCTGGAAGGTGGAAGAGGTCGTTCGGGCGGCCCGGGAGCGCAAAGTGCCGATTCGGGTCGGCGTCAACGCGGGAAGTTTGGAGAAGGACCTGCTGGAACGCTTCGGCGGCCCCACCCCCGAGGCCCTGGTGGAGAGCGCACTGGGGCACGTGCGCATCCTGGAGGACCTGGACTATCGAGAGCTCAAGGTGAGCCTCAAGGACTCCAACGTCCCCCGGACCGTGGCGGCCTACCGACTCCTGGCGGAGCGCTGCGACTACCCCTTCCACGTGGGCATCACCGAAGCGGGCACGGTCCTTCGCGGCGCGGTAAAGAGCGCGGTGGGCCTGGGAATCCTCTTCTACCTCGGCCTCGGAGACACGGTTCGGGTGAGCCTCACGGGCGACCCCGAGCCCGAGGTGGGCGTGGCCTACGGCATCCTGGGGGCGCTGGGCCTGCGCCGGCGAGGGGTGGAGCTCATCTCCTGCCCCACCTGCGGCCGCACCCGGGTCGGTCTCGCCGCCCTGGCCGAGGAGGTGGAGCGCCGCTTGGCCGGGGTCTGCGTGCCCCTCACCGTGGCCGTCATGGGCTGCGAGGTCAACGGCCCGGGCGAGGCCCGAGAAGCCGACGTGGGGGTGGCCTGCGGCAGGGGCGTGGGTCTCTTGTTCCGCAAGGGCGAGGTCGTGCGCAAGGTGCCCGAGGCCGAGATCGCCGACGCCCTCGTGGCCGAGGTGGAAGCGGTAGCGGCCGAGGAGGAGAAGTTCCGACCGGCCGAGGCTCCGTCTCCCTAGCCGGCTTCCGGGAGGCCGTGTGCCCCGCGAAGCTCCCCCAGGCGCCGCAGGTGAGCCTTCTCCTCCTCGGCCGTGCGCAGGAAGACCGCCCGAACCCCCTCGTCCCCAACCACCCAGGCCATGCGCAGATACAGATCCAGGGCGTCCGCTTCCAAGGCCAGGGCCAGATCCAGGGCGTCTTCCGGCGTGAGCGGGAAGGTCCCGGTCCGCGCCAGGACCTCATCGGGCGTGAGCCCACCCTCCAGGGCGCGCGGCACGACCGCATGCTCGAAGGCAGACCGGCCCGTGCTCGTGCCGTCCGGGAGGGCCCGGTACGCCTCCCACAGGCGGTCTTCGTGGCGGACCTCGGCCTCCGCCAGGAGCGCGAACAGGCGCCGGCAGGCGGCATCGCTCGACCGGTCGGCCAGATCCTGGTAGAAGCGGCGCGAACCCTCCTCCAGGCCGTAGGCCAGCGCCAGCGCACCGGCCGGCGTCTCCCCTTCCTCCAGGAGCCACATCCCCTGAGCCACCCCGGCCCGAGAGACCAGGCCGTGCCAGGCGTCCATCCCCCCCGCGAGGGAGTATGCCTCGAAGCCGTGGCTCGCCAGCAGCCGCGCAGCCGACCGGCTGCGTCCTCCCGACTTTCAATACGCCAGGACCGGCGCGGCCGGGTCGAGCTCCGCCAAGCGGTCCGGGAGCTCCGGTAGAGGGATCAGGACCGCTCCGGGAAGGTGTCCCGCTTCCACATACTCCCGAGGTTGGCGCACGTCGAGAAGAACGTAGGACCCCTCGGACCGGTCCTCCATCCACCGGCGGGCCTCCTCTGGTTCCAGTGTCTTGACGCCCCGCAGCCGGTCGAGGAATGTCATCGCGCCTTCTCCTCAGGCGTTCGCGGCGCCGCCCCCTCGCCGGAAACCTGGAATCGCCCCATGAAGGAGCGGTCGAGACGGTCCTTCCACCGCAGCGCCCAAGCTCCCCCGGCCGTCCATCGGCCCCAGGTCGCCAGACCGGTCCCGTCCCCGAGATTCAGGATGAGCAGGTAGCGTTTCTGGGGCCGAAAGGGCTCCAGGGGCCGCCCCTCGAGGGCGGCCCGAATATTTCGAAACAAGACCCGCCCCTCCCGCACCGCGTACACCCCCACCCGGGGCAGGGGCTTGGGCCCGAACCGGACACAGTCTCCCCCCCCGAAGACCTCCGGGTGCTTGGGGCTCCGGAGGAATGCATCCACCAGCAGACCGCCGTCGGGGCCCACCGGCAGCTCCGAGAGCCGGAAGAGCTCGTGGGGCACGATTCCCACCGTGAGCACCGCCACGTCGTACGAAAGAGTCTCCCCCGACGCCGCCCGAGCCTTTCCCTGCCCCAGGGACCTCGCCTTCCGCCCGGTACGCACGGCGACCCCCCGGCCCTCCAGTGATCTGCGGGCGCGGTCTGCCGCCCGGCGGGGAAGCGCCGGAAGCAATCGGTCCCCGGCCTCCCACAGGGTCACGTCGACCCGCACCTCCTCCGCGCGGCCGAGGCGCCACAGGTTGCCTGCCAACTCCACGCCGGCCGGCCCTCCCCCCAGGATCAGCACCCGGAACGGCTCCCCCCGCCGCCCCGCCAGCACGCGCGCCCGAAGCTCCAGCATATTCTCGATGGGCTTGACCGGGATCGCCTCCCCGTCCGCGCCGGAAATGCGCTCCAGCGGCACCCGGCTCCCGGTGTTGAAGGACACCCAATCGTAGGAGAGCTCCGCTCCCCCCGCCAGCCGAAGCACGCGGGCAGCGGCATCCACGCCGACCACCCGGTCCTCCACGAACGCGCAGCCGCCCGCCGCCGCGAGCGCCTCCACGTCCACCCGGGCATCCTCGGGTCGATACAGCCCGGAGAGGAGTCCCGGCCCCATCCCCGAGTAATAGTGGTGACGGTGCGGGGCCACCAGCGTCACCTCAGCCCCCCGCGCCACGAGCTCACCCGCCCGCTTGAGGCCGTAGAGGTGCGCATGGCCGCCCCCTACGAAGACGATCCTCTTCCTGCCCTCGGACCCGCTCACCTCAACCTCCCCGGCCTCCCCCGGCCACCGGCACCCTACCCCCCCCCGGCAGGATTTCAAGGCCGCGCGCCCAACTCCCCGGTTCCCGGACGAGAAAACGCCCCCGGGCGGGGAGACCTCCGCGGGGGCGTCTTTGGCAACAAGATCGGCGGCGACCTACTCTCCCACCCGGTTACCCGGGCAGTACCATCGGCGCGGGGGGGCGTAACGGCCGTGTGCGG
>JBFLZB010000075.1 GCA_040756475.1 Thermodesulfobacteriota bacterium | reverse complement strand
CTTCCCCCGGATCCCGCCGACCCGGAGAGCCTCCCCGCGATAGACCGGGCCCTGGAGGCCGTCCGCGGGGAGCTCGTCCAGGTGAGCCGGACCCTCCGGGACGCGGAAGAGCGCGCGGCGGGAGCCGAGGCGGCCCAGGCGGGGGCCGACGGGGCTCGGCAGGGGCTGGAGACGGCCCGCCGGGAGCGGGAGGCCGCCGCCGATGCGCTGCGGGAGGCGGAGCGCTCGGCGGCGGAGCTCGCCGCCCGGGAGCGCCAGGAGCGCGCTTCCCTGGACCGGGCACTGGACGCCCTGGCCGGGGCGATTCCCGGGTGGGCGGAGGCGCGGGCCCGGCTCCTGGCCGACCCCGAGGCCTCCCGGCGGGAGTGGGGGGAGCGGGTCGCCGCCTGGCGGGCCCGGGAGGAGGAGCGCGCGGCCGCCCGGGAGGCCCTGGGCGACCTGGAGCCCCGGGTTCAGGCGGCCGCCGCCGAGGCGCGGGCCGTGGCGGACCGCCACGCTCGGGCGGCCGAGGCATGCCGCCTGGCCGACGACACCCATGGCGCCCTGGCCCGGGATCGCGGGGTGCTCCTCGGCGGCCGGCCCGCGGCCGAGGTGGAGGCCGAGGGGGGAGCCCGTGTCGCCTCGGCGGAGGCGGCGGACCGGGAGGCACAAAGACGCGCGGAGGCCGCGGGCAGGGCCGCGTCGGGGGGAGAGGCGCGGCTCGCCGCGGCCCGGGCCGCCCTGGAGGAGGCCACCGCGCGGGAGGGCGCGGCCCGGGGAGCTCTCGAGGCGGCCCTGGCCGCCCGGGACCTGGCGCTGCCGGCCCTGCGGGTCCTCCTGGCCCATGGGGAGCGCTGGGTGGAAGAGACAGCGGCACGCCTCGAGGGGTCGGAGCGCGCCCGGACCGAGGCTGCCACCGTGGCCGAAGAGCGCCGCCGGGTGCTGGCGGAGCACGAGGCGTCCGGGACGCCGGCCCTGGCCCAGAGCGAAAAAGGGGCCGCCCAGGCCGTCCAGGCCCAGGGCCGGGAGGTGGAGGCGCTCCGGGAGGCCCGGGAGGCCGTGCGGGTGGAACTGCGCCGGGACGACGAGGAACGCCGCCGGGCCGAGGAGCTGCGGCCCCGCATCGAGGAGCAGCGCCGCCGGGCCGGGGTCTGGGCCGCCCTCTCGGAGCTCATCGGGTCCTACGACGGGAAGAAGTTTCGCACCTTCGCCCAGAGCCTCACCCTCGAGGTGCTCCTCGCCCATGCCAACGAGCACCTGGTGAGCCTCGCCCGCCGCTACCGGCTGGAGCGGGTGCCGGGGGCGGAGCTCGACCTCCAGGTGGTGGACCAGGACATGGGCGAAGAGGTGCGCAGCGTCAACAGCCTCTCCGGGGGCGAGAGCTTCCTCGCCTCTCTGGCCTTGGCGCTCGGGCTCTCGAGCCTCTCGGCCCGGGACACCCGGGTGGACTCCCTCTTCGTGGACGAGGGCTTCGGGAGCCTCGACCCCGACACCCTCGACGCCGCCCTGGCCGCCCTCGACGCCCTCCAGGCCGGCGGGCGCCAGGTGGGCGTCATCTCCCACGTGCCCGGCCTCGCCGAGCGCCTGGGCGCCCGGGTGGAGGTGCGCCCCCTGGGCGGCGGCGCGAGCGCCGTGCGGGTGCGGGGGGCCTCCTGAGCCTGGCCGGTGTTACGGTTTCAGGGCGGCGATGGACGAACTGCCGTCGTGGGGTCGGTTGATACGCATTGCCACGGACCCCCGCGGACCGCCACGGACCGCCACGGACACCCACGGACCGGCACGGACCGGCACGGACCGGCACGGACAAGCGCCGGCCGGCCCCTCGTCCGTGCCGGTCCGTGAAGGTCCGTTCGAGTCCGCGAGCTCTGCGGCCCAGGCCGCTGCCTTCGAGCGAGAGGTCGGGTTCTCGGAGAGGTTGCACCGGGTACGTACTGCTTCACGAAGAGGGAACCCGTGACCGGCCTCCACCTCTACACCAGTAATCGGCTCGAGGCCCTCCTGGAGGCCCTCGTGGGGGTGGTCGGGCGGCCCCTGGCCGACCCGCTGGCAGCCGAGCAGGTGGTGGTGCCCAACCAGGGGCTCGCCCGGTGGCTCTCCTGGCAGCTCGCCGAGCGCCTGGGGGTCTGCGCCAACGTGCGCTTTCCCTTCCCGGACCAGCTCCTCTCGGAGGCGGCACGGGCGCTCCTGGCCGGGGCCCCGGAGGGCCGGCCCTTCGAGACCGACGTGCTGGCGTGGCGGGTGCTTGCGCGGCTTCCCGAGGCAGCCCGCGGTCCGACAGCCAACGCCCTGGAGCACTATGTGGAGGGGGGGGGCCACCCGGAGGCCCGGGAACGCAAGGCCCTCCAGCTCGCCCGGGCGGTGGCGCAGACCCTGGAGCTCTACACGGTCTTCCGGGCGGACCTCCTGCGCCGGTGGGAGGCCGGGGAAGAGCCCAACGAATGGCAGGCCTGGCTGTGGCGCTCCCTGGTCGCCGAGCACCCCGGAGCCCACCGCGCCGCCCGGATGACCGCCCTCCTGGAGGCGCTGCCCCGGTTGGCGTCGGCGGCCGCCGGGGCTCCCAAGGGCCTGCCGGAGCGGATCTCGGTGTTTGGCCTGGGCACCCTGGCGCCCCTGCGGCTCCAGGTGTTCTCGGCCCTGGCCGAGGTCGTCCCCGTGCACCTCTTCGCCCTGAATCCCTCGCAGGCTTACTGGAGCGACCTGCGCTCCCACCGGGAGATGGCCCGGCGCGCTCGCAGGAGGGCCTCGACGGGGGGAGCGCCCCTGCCCGGGGAAGCGGAGCACTACGAGGTGGGCCACCCGCTGCTTTCCTCCCTGGGGCGGCTGGGGCGGGAGTTCTTCGACGAGCTGGCCGAGGTCCCTGCGGCGGCGATCCTCGAGTCGTTCGCCGAGCCCGGGGACGGGTCGCTCCTGACCTGCCTCCAGTCCGACGTGCTCCACCTGCGCCAGCGCGGCACGCCCGAGGTGCCTCCCAGGGAGCTCGCCGCAGACGACCGCTCGGTGGAGATCCACATCTGCCACAGCCCCCAGCGGGAGGTGGAGGTCCTCCACGACCGGATGCTCGCCTGGTTCCGGGAGCAGCCCGGCCTGGAGCCCGGGGAGATCCTGGTGGTCACCCCCGACCCCGAGACCTATGCGCCCTTCGTGGGGGCGGTGTTCGAAGGCTGCCCCGACCCGGCCTGCCGCATCCCCTTTGCCCTGGCCGACGGGAGCCTGCGCCGGGAGAGCCCCCTGGCGGGGGCCTTCCTGGCGCTCCTCAAACTGCCCGGGAGCCGCTTCGGGGCGGCGGGGGTGCTCGACCTCCTGGAGGTGGGCGCCCTGCGCCGCCGGTTCGGCTTCGAGGACGGGGACCGGGACGTGGTGCGCCGGTGGGTGGAGGATACCGGGGTGCGCTGGGGCGTGGACGCGGCCCACCGGGAGGCCCAGGGGCTCCCGGCGTTCGAGGAGAACTCCTGGCGGGCGGGCCTCGCCCGGCTGCTCCTGGGCTACGCCCTGGGCTCGGGCCTCGGAGCTTTCGGGGGGATCGGGGGCGGGGAGGGCCTGTTTGCCGGGGTGCTCCCCTACGACGATGTGGAGGGGAGCGACGCTCGCGTTCTCGGGTGTCTGGCGGAGCTCGCCGAGCGCCTCTTCGCCGCCGCCGGGGACTTGGATCGGCCCCGGCCCCTGGACCGCTGGGCCGAGGACCTCCTGGCGGCCTTCGAGGGCTTCTTCCTCCCCGACGAGGAGGAAGAGCGCGAGGCCCAGCGGGTGCGCGGGGAGCTCGGGCGGCTGTCCGAGCTCGCCCGGGAGGCGGCCTTCGGCGCCCAGGTGTCCCTGGGGGTGGTGCGGGCCCACCTGGAGGCGGAGCTCGGCCGGCTGGCTGCCGGGGCGGGCTACCGGCCCGGACGGGTGACCTTCGCGGGTCTGCGGGCGCTGCGCAGCGTCCCCTTTCGCGTGATCGCCCTGATCGGGATGAACGACGGCGTCTTCCCCCGGGTGGGGCGTGCCCCCGGCTTCGACCGGATGGCCCGGAACCCCCGGCCGGGGGACCCCACCGCCCGGGACGAGGACCGCTACGCCTTCCTGGAGACGCTGCTCGCCGCCCGGGAGAAGCTCTACGTGAGCTTCGTGGGCCGCCGGGTGCGCGACAACCAGCCGATACCCCCCTCGGTGGTGGTGAGCGAGCTCTTCGACGCCCTGGCCGAGGGGTTTACCCACCCGGGGGGGGAGCTCCCCGGCGCCCTCACCACCCACCACCGCCTCCAGCCCTTCAGCCCCGACTACTTCCGGCCGGGCTCGGCCCTGGCGAGCGCTTCCGTCGAGAACCTGGAGGGCGTGCGGGCGCTCTTCGGCCCCGCGGCCGAGCCCCGGCCCTTCGTCCGGGCGCCCCTGCCGCCGCCCGAGGGCACGGCGCCCGCGGTGGAGCTGGGGGAGCTCGTCCGGTTCTTCGCCCACCCGGTCAAGGCCTTCCTCCAGCGGCGGCTGGGCCTGCGGCTCGGGGAGGACGCCTATGGGGTGGAGGAGCGGGAGCCGGTGGCGGTGGAGGGGCTCGACCGGTACCGGGTGGAGGACGAGCTCGCGTCCCGGGCTCTGGCCGGGGGAGACCTGGACGGGGCCTACCCGGTCCTGCGGGCCCAGGGGCGCCTGCCCCCCGGCCGGCCCGGCGAGGTGGCCTTCGAGGTGCTCCGGAGCAGGGTGCGGGGCTTCCTGGAGGCGGCGCGCCCCCACCTGGCCGGGGCGGCGCTCCCCCCCCTGGAGCTGGACGTGGGGGTGGGGGAGGCGCGGCTCGCGGGGCGCCTCGCCGGGGCGCGCTCCGGCGTGCTCCTGCGCTACCGCTGCGCCCGCCTCAAGGGCAAGGATCTCGTTCGCGCCTGGGTCGAGCACCTGGCCCTGGCGGTTGTCGCCGCCCCGGGGTACCCGGAGGAGACGGTGGTGCTCGGCACCGACGAGGGCTGGCGCTTCCGCCGGCCCTCCGACCCGGAGGCGCTCCTGGCCGCCCTCCTGGAGGCCCATGCCCGGGGCCTGTGCGCGCCGCTTCCCTTCTTTCCCGAGACCTCCCTGGAGTACGCCCGGCGCTCCCTCGACCCCAAGTATGCCGGCCGGGAGCTCGCGGAGGCCCGGAAGGTGTGGGAGGGAGGGTACCGGAGGCCGGGGGAGGGGAGCGATCCGTACCTGCGACAGGCCTTCGGCGGCATCGACCCCCTGGACCCCCGCGGGCCCCTGGGGGACGCGTTCGAGAACCTGGCGCTGGCCCTGGGCCGGCCCCTCCTGGAACACCGGGAGGCCCCGTGAGACCGCAGGTCTTCGATCTCGTCCACGGCCCCCTCGAGGGGCGAAACCTGGTGGAGGCCTCCGCCGGCACGGGGAAGACCTACACCATCGCGGGGCTCTTCGTCCGCCTGCTCCTCGAGGCCCGGCTTGGGGTCGACCAGATCCTCGTGGTCACCTTCACCGAGGCGGCCACCGAGGAGCTGCGCGACCGCATCCGCCGGCGCATTCGCGACGCCCTGGGGGCCTTCCGCGCCGGCGAGAGCGGCGACGCGCTCCTGGCGGGGCTCCTGGCCGACCCCGAGATCGACCGGGAGTGGGCGGCGGGGTGGCTGAGAAATGCTCTGTGGGGGTTCGACGAGGCGGCCGTCTTCACGATCCACGGGTTCTGCCAGCGGGTCCTGGCCGAGAAGGCCTTCGAGTGCGGCGCCCCGTTCGAGGCGGAGGTGACCCCGGACGAGAGCGGGCTCTTGGAGGAGGTGGTCGCCGACTTTTGGCGCCGGGAGCTCCACGGCGCCCCGCCGGGGTTCCTCCACTACCTCCAGGACCGAAAGGTCACGCTCGGCGCCCTCACCCGCTTTGCCGCCGACTGGGCGGGCTCCCCGAACCTCTCGGTGCTCCCCGAGGGGGCGGCACCGCCCTCGGCGGAGCGGGAGGCCGTGGTGGGGCTGGCCTACCGCCGGGTGCAGGAGCTCTGGCGGGCCTCGGGCCCCGAGCTCGCCCGGCTCCTGGCCGAGGCCCCCGGGGTGCACCGGGGGCGGTACAGGCCCCAGGGCGTGCCGAAGCTCGCCCGGGAGATGGACGTCTTCGCGGCCGCCGGGGACCCCCTCGCCCCCTGCGAGGCCCTGCCGCGGTGGTCGGCCTCGGCGGTGGCGGCGGCGGCCTCCAAGGGGTTCGCACCCCTGGAGCACCCCTTCTTCGAGGCCTGCCAGGAGCTCGCGGAGCTTCGCGCCGCCCTGGAGGAGGACCACGGGGCCCGGCTCCTCGCCCTGAAGCAGGGGCTCCTCACCTGGGTCCGGCAAGAGCTTCCCCGGTGGAAGGCCGAGCGCAACCTGCGCTCCTTCGACGACCTCCTGCGGGGGGTCCAGGCCGCCCTCACGGGACCGGCCGGCCCCGGGCTCGCCGCAGCGCTCGCGGCGCGCTACCGGGCGGCCCTGATCGACGAGTTCCAGGACACGGACCCGATCCAGTACGAGATCTTCCGGCGGGCGTTCGGGGGAGCGGGGGCGCGGCTCTTCCTGATCGGCGACCCCAAGCAGGCGATCTACAGCTTCCGGGGGGCCGACCTGTTTGCCTATCTCGACGCGGCCCGGCAGGCCGAGGCCCGCTTCACCCTGGACCGCAACTGGCGCTCCACCCCCGACCTCCTGGAGGCCGTGAACGCCCTCTTCGGCCGCCGGGAGGCACCCTTCCTCTTCGAAGACATCGGGTACCAGGCCGTGCATTCCGGAGACCCCCGGGGCAAGGAGCCCCTGCGCCTCGACGGCGCGCCGGACACGGCTCCGCTCCAGGTGTGGTTCGCGCCCCGGGGCGACGCCAAGCTCCTGGACAAGGCCGACGCCTGGGCGGATATCCCCCGGGCGGTGGCCGGGGAGGTGGTGCGCCTGCTGCGGGCCGGGCAGGAAGGCCGGGCGACCATTGGCGGCCGCCCGGTGGCGCCCGAGCACATCGCGTGCCTTGTGCGCACCAACCGCCAGGCCCAGCTCGTGCAGGACTCCCTGCGGGAGGGCGGGGTGCCCAGCGTGATCCACGGCGCCGCGAGCCTCTTCGACTCCCGGGAGGCCGAGGAGATGCTGCGCCTCCTGGCAGCCCTGGCCGAGCCGGGCAGGGAGGGCCGGGTGCGGGCGGCCCTGGCCACGGACCTCCTGGGGGTCGGGGGGGAGGAGCTCCACGCGCTGGCCGCGGACGACCTGGCCTGGGACGCCCGGCTGACCCGGTTCCGGCGCTACCACGAGCTGTGGGCGGGGGCGGGGGCCGGCGGAAGTTTCGTGGCGGCGGCCCGGGCGGTGCTGGCGCAGGAGGGGGTGCGGGCGCGCCTGCTCGCGTACGCCGACGGGGAGCGGCGGCTCACCAACGTGCTCCACTGCGTGGAGGTGCTCCAGCGCGCGGCCGTGGAGGGGGGGCTCGGCCCCGAGGCGCTCCTCCAGTGGCTCGGCCGCCGGGTCGAGGAGGCGCGGGAGGACGAGGGCAGGCGGGAGGCCGAGGAGTACCAGATCCGCCTGGAGAGCGACGCAGCGGCGGTGCAGGTGGTAACGATCCACAAGGCCAAGGGGCTGGAGTACCCCATCGTCTTCTGCCCCTTCGCGTGGGAGGGCCTGCGCGCAACCAAGGCGGACGATCCTGCGGTGTTCCACGGACCCGAAGACGGCCGGCGCCTGGTGCTCGACCTGGGGTCCCCGGACCTGGGGCGCCACCGGGCCCTGGCCCGGCGGGAGGAGCTGGCCGAGGCGCTGCGCCTCCTGTACGTGGCCGTTACCCGGGCCCGGCAGCGCACCTACCTCGTATGGGGGCGCTACAAGGAGACCGAGACCTCGGCCCTGGGCTACCTCCTCCACGGGCCGGCCGGCGCGGGGACGCTCCCCCCGGAGGACGTGGTGGGCGCGGCGGCCGCGGCCCTGGCGCCCCTGGGCGACGGCGATTTGCGCGACGGCCTGGCGCAGCTCTCTGCCGCCGCGGGCGGGCGCGTGGGGGTGGCCGATCTGCCCGCCGGGCCGGCCCATCGGTACGCCGAGCGGGCCGGGGGCGAGGAGGTCTTCGAGGCCCGCCCCCCGCCCGCCGCCATCCCCGCCGACTGGGGCCTGGCGAGCTTTTCGGGGTTCACCTCCGGGAGCTGGGAGCGGGCCGCCCATCCCGACCGGGACGCCCTGGAGCCCCGGGCGCCGGAGGGGGCGCGGGAGGCGGAAGGGCTGGAACGGGAGGCCCCCCCGGCCTTGTCCATCTTCTCCTTTCCTCGGGGGGCGCGGGCCGGAAGCTGCCTCCACGCGGTCTTCGAGGACCTGGAGTTCGCTGGGGCCGGGCCGGCGCAGGTGCGGGAGGTGGTGGCCGAGAAGCTCGCGCTCCACGGGTTCGGGCCCGAGTGGCGCGAGGCGGTGGCCAGGATGGTGGAGGACGTCCTCGCGGCGCCGGTGCTGGGGCCGACGGAACCCTTCCGACTGGGAAACCTGGAGGGGGGCGATCGGCTCACGGAGCTCGAGTTCCACCTGCCCGTCGGGCGGGTGACCCGGGAGGGCCTGGCCCGGGTCTTCGGGGAGCACGGCGGTCCCGACCTCCCCCGCGACTTCGCCGCGCGCCTGGGAGAGCTCGGATTCCGCCCGGCCCGGGGGCTCCTCAAGGGCTTCATCGACCTGGTGTTTCGCAGCGGGGGGAAGTACTACCTCCTGGACTGGAAGTCGAACCACCTGGGGGACGCCGCCGGAGACTACGGGCCCGAGGCCCTCCAGGCGGCCATGGCGCACCACTCCTACCACCTCCAGTACCACCTCTACGCCGTGGCCCTGCACCGGTACCTGGGGCGCCGGGTCCCGGGCTACCGCTACGAGGAGCACTGCGGCGGAGCGGTGTACGTGTTCCTGCGGGGGGTCGGCGCCGGCGGTGCCCACGGTGTCTACCGGGCGCTGCCTGCCCGGGAGGTGGTCGAGGCCCTGGACCGGTACTTCGGAGGAGGCGGCCATGGCGCCTGAGCGTTGGGGTTCCGGGGGGGGCCCCGGGGGCGGCTCCGGCGGCGGGAGCGCGTTCTCGCCCCTGGACCTGCACCTCGGGCGCTTTCTCGAGGGGCTCGAGGGGCGCCCGTGCCCGGAGCTTCGCCTCGCCGCCGCCCTGGCGAGCCGCGCCGTGGGGGCGGGGCACGTGTGCCTGGATCTCGCCGCGGCGGCGCGAGAGGCCGGTGTCCCGGTCCCCTGTCCGGAGCTCGGGCCGTGGGTCCGGGCCCTCCGGGAGACCCGGGTCGTGGGGGAACCGGGCACGTACGCACCCCTCGTCCTCGACCCCGCGGGGCGGCTCTACCTCCACCGCTACTGGGCCTACGAGGACCGCCTGGTCCGGTACCTGCGGGAGCGGGCCGGCGCGTTCGCCCCGGCGGGCGCGCCGGAGCAGGTCTGCGCCGCCCTGGGCCGCCTCTTCCCCGCATCGGGGCGGGAGGGCGGGGGGGGAGGGGAGGCGGACCCCGATTGGCAGCGGATCGCGGCGGCGGTGGCGGCCTGCCGGCCCTTCTGCGTCGTCTCCGGCGGGCCGGGCACGGGGAAGACGACCGCGGTCGTGCAGATCCTCGCCCTGCTCGCCCTGCTCGCCCCGGAGCGAGCGCCGCGCATGGCGCTGGCCGCCCCCACGGGGAAGGCGGCCTCTCGGCTCCAGGAGTCGGTGCGGGCCGCCAAGGGCCGCCTGGCGGACGGGGCCGGCGCAGACGCAGCCTCGGCGATCCCCGACCAGGTCTCCACCGTGCACCGTCTCCTGGGGGCCTTGCCGGGGACGCCGCGCTTTCGCCACAGGGCCGACGACCCCCTGCCCCACGACGTGGTGGTGGTGGACGAGGCCTCCATGGTGGACCTGCCCCTCATGGCCAAGCTCGTGGACGCCCTGCGCCCCGAGGCGCGGCTGCTCCTCCTGGGGGACAAGGACCAACTCGCCTCGGTGCAGGCGGGCGCGGTGCTCGGGGACCTGTGCGGGGGGGCGGCCGTGGGGCGGTTCTCTGACCGCCTGGCCGGCTGGGTCTCCGAGAGCTCCGGCGGCGATCTGGGGCCGTGGACGGGAGCAGCCGAGGGCGAGGGGCTCGCCGACTCCGTGGTGCTCCTGCGCAAGAGCTACCGCTTCGGGGTGGGGAGTGGCATCGGGCGGGCGAGCCGGCTCGTGAACGCGGGCGACGGCGCGGGGGCGCTCGGGGTGCTTGCGGACCCCGCGGCGGCGGACACTGCTTGGGCCCCGGTTCCCGCGCCCGAGCGGCTGGCCGCGGCCCTGCGGGAACCGGTGCTCCGGGGCTACCGGGGCGTGGTGACGGCCGCCGACCCGGGGGCGGCCCACGAGGCCTTCGGGCGCGTTCGGCTCCTCTGCGCCCTGCGCACCTCGCCCTACGGGGTCGAGGCGGTGAACCGTCTGGCCGAGGGGATCCTGGCGGCCGAGGGGCTCATCGAGCCCCGGGGGAGCTGGTACGCCGGCCGCCCGGTCCTGGTGACCGAGAACGACTACCGGGTGGGGCTCTTCAACGGCGACGTGGGCATCGCCCTGCGCGACCCGAGCGCGGGCGGCGCGCTCCTGGTCTTCTTTCCAGCCCCCGACGGCGCGCTGCGCCGGGTGCCCCCGGCCCGGGTGCCCCCCCACGAGACCGCCTACGCCCTCACCGTGCACAAGAGCCAGGGGTCCGAGTTCGACGAGGTGCTCCTCGTCCTGGGGGCCCAGCCGAGCCGGGTGCTCACCCGGGAGCTCGTCTACACGGGTCTTACCCGGGCCCGCAGTCGCGTGGAGGTGTGGGGTACCGAAGCGGTCTTCCGCGAGGCCGTCTCCCGCCGCGTGGAGCGCTCCTCGGGCCTGCGCGACGCCCTGTGGGGCCCCGGAAACCCGTAAGAGCGGACCTGCCCGCTCTCAGTGCACGCTGCCCCCCTCCCCCCGTTCCTTCCCCGTGGCCTGCAGCCCCAAAGGATCCCGGAGAAACGCGGCCTTGCACCGGGGGCACAGGAGGTAGCCCTGGGACTGGTAGACGTCCTTCTCCAGCTCCGCCGTGTCCCGGGCGTCCACCTGGCGCATGAACGCCTCCAGGTCCTCGATGCCGCCCTCGGCGGGAACCGCGCCGTCGAAGTCGGCGGTCACGTGGATGGTGAGGAGGTACTTGAGACTGCCGGGCCGGAGCTCGGCGCCGCAGCGCTGGCAAGCGGTCATGGAGGTCTTTCCCGGGAGTTGAGTTTCGGAGCGCTCCGCACCGCCATTCTGGTTGCCGGCCGGCGGGGGTGTCAAACGACGCACCACCCCTTTGGCCTTTCCCGCTGAGTTGCGGGTTTCGAAGCTCCGTGTATCTTTTGGCCCCTCCGGGCATCCAAGGGCCGTCTGCCGCTCCGAGACCGCCGCCGAGAGGAACCCCATGGGCCGCCGCATCACCGACTTCTCCGTACGCCATCCCAAGCTCGTCCTCCTCCTCGCCCTCGTTCTCACGGCCCTGACCCTGGTGCGGGTAGGGAACATTCGGGTGGACACGGACCCGGAGAACATGCTCGACGAGGACGAGGCGGTCCGCGTCTTCCACAACGAGGTGAAGCGGGCCTTTGCCCTCTCGGACATGCTCGTCCTCGGGGTGGTGAACGAGACCCACCCCGACGGGGTCTTCAACCCCGAGACCCTGGGGAAGGTGTACCGGATCGCCGAGGGCGCCCGGGCCATCGAGGGCGTGGTGGTGGCCGACCTCCTGGCCCCGAGCACCGTGGACGACATCCTCCAGGCGGGGCTGGGGGCGGTGCGGTTCCAGTACCTGATGGAGCGCCCCCCCGAGACCCGGGAAGAGGCGCTCCACCTGCGGGACCGGGCCATGGCCAACCCGCTGCTCCACGGCACCCTGGTGAGCGAGGACGGCAAGGCGCTCGCCCTCTACGTGCCCATCGTGGAGAAGAAGATCGCCCACCGGGTGGGGGAGGCGCTGCGGGCGCTGGTGGCCGCCGAGCCCCCGGGGGGGGAGGCGTACCACCTCACGGGGCTCCCCGTGGCGGAAGACACCTTCGGGGTGGAGATGTTTCGCCAGATGGCCATTTCGGCCCCCCTGGCGGGGCTCGTGGTGTTCCTCCTCATGCTCTTCTTCTTCCGGAAGCTCTCCCTCGTGGTGGCGCCCATGGTGGTGGCCATGCTCACGGTGATCGCCACCATGGGCTCCCTGATCAGCACGGGGAACACGGTGCACATCATGAGCTCCATGATCCCCATCTTCCTCATGCCCATCGCGGTGGTGGACTCGGTCCACATCCTGTCGATGTTCTTCGACCGCTACCAGACCCTCAAGGACCGCTCCCGCACCCTCCACGTGGTGATGGAGGAGCTCTTCGCCCCCATGCTGTACACGAGCCTCACCACCTTTGCGGGGTTTGCGAGCCTGGCCCTCACCCCCATCCCCCCGGTGCAGGTGTTCGGGCTCTTCGTGGGGCTGGGCGTGGCGGTGGCGTGGCTCCTCACGGTGACGCTGGTGCCCGCCTACATCATGCTCTTCATCCCGGAGCGGACCCTCGAGAGCTTCGGCGCCACCGCCCATGGGGAAGACGACGAGGGCCACTCACCCCTGGCCCGCCTCATGGTCTGGACCGGGCGAGTCACCCAGCAGCGCGCCAAGATCTGGCTCGCCCTCACCGCCGGCGTCATCGCGCTCTCGGCGTGGGGGATCAGCCGCATCCAGATCAACGACAACCCGGTGAAGTGGTTCGTGCCGAGCCACCCCATCCGGGTCGCCGACGAGGTGTTGAACCGCCACTTCGGGGGCACCTACGAGGCCTACCTGGTCTTCGAGCCCCCGGTCTCTGCCGGGGACCTGGATCGTGAACTCGCGGGGGTGCGCCGCTGGATGGGGGAGCTCCGGGACGAGGCTTCACCCGGGGCAAGGGCGGTGGTCGAGGCCCTGGCCGGACGCCTGGAAGCCCTGGCGGCCGAGCAGGTCCGGGCCGAGCGCCCGAACCCGGCCGCGGTGGTGGACGGGCTCGCCGGGGCCCTCGAGGGTTTGGCGGCGGAGGCTCCGGAGGAGCTGGCCGACGAGCTCGAGATCCTGGCCGAGGACCTGGAGGACCAGCGCACCGCGCTCCACACTTTCAAGACCCCGGAGGTCCTGCGCTGGGTCGAGGGGCTCCAGGAGTACCTGGCCGCCCACCACATCGTGGGCAAGTCCAACGGCCTCACCGACGTGGTGAAGAAGGTGCACGGGGAGCTCTTTGAGGGCCGGTCCGAGGCGTTTCGCACCCCCGATTCGGCCGCGGCCGTGGCCCAGACGATCCTCTCCTACCAGTCGAGCCACAACCCGGAGCACGTGTGGCACCTGGTGACCCCCGACTTCCGGCACCTCAACCTGTGGGTGCAACTGCGCAGCGGCGACAACAAGGACATGGAGGCGGTGCTGGGCGAGGTGGAGTCCTACCTGGCCGCCAACCCCCCGCCCGTGCCCCTGGATCACGCCTGGGCCGGGCTCACCTACCTGAACGTGGTCTGGCAGGACCGGATGGTGAAGGGGATGCTCTCGAGCCTCCTGGGGAGCTTCGCCGTGGTCCTGGTGATGATGATCTTCCTCTTCCGCTCGGTGCTCTGGGGGCTCCTCTCCATGATCCCCCTCTCGGTCACCATCGCCTTCATCTACGGCCTGATCGGGCTCGTCGGCAAGGACTACGACATGCCCGTTGCCGTGCTCTCGAGCCTCACGCTCGGCATGAGCGTCGACTTCGCCATCCACTACCTCCAGCGCTGCCGCGAGTGCTATCGGGAGACCGGCTCCTGGGACCGGGCGGCGGTGCTCATGTCGCTGGCGCCCTCCCGGGCCATCGCCCGCAACGCCGTGGTGATCGCGGTGGGTTTCTTGCCCCTGCTGTTTGCGCCGCTGGTGCCCTATCGGACCGTCGGCTTCTTCCTGGCCACCATCATGGCGGTCTCGGCGGTGGCCACGGTGGTGATCCTGCCGTCGCTCGCCAAGCTGCTCCAGGACCGGCTCTTCCGGGGAGAGGCCCCGGCCTGCCCCATCGAGAACCAGGCGGCCTGATCCGGGCCGCGAGAGGAGACAACCCATGAGACGCCTCTGGATCCCCCTGGCCCTGGCTGCCGCCCTCGGCCCCGGCGCCGCCCTTGCCCTGACCGCCGAGGAGATCGTGGACCGGGCGAACCGGGCCTCGTTCTATGCCGGGGACGACGGCATCGCCCGGGCCACCCTGGTCATCTCCGACAAGGAGGGCCGCACCCGGGAGCGGGAGTTCACCATCCTGCGCAAGGACGCCGAGGACGGGGGGGAGCAGCTCTACTACGTGTACTTCCACAAGCCCGGCGACGTGCGCCGCACGGTCTTCCTGGTGCACAAGAGGGTGGGGCGCGACGACGATCGGTGGCTCTACCTGCCGGCGCTGGACCTCGTGCGGCGCATCGCAGCCTCGGACAAGCGCACGAGCTTCGTGGGCTCCCATTTCTTCTACGAGGACGTCTCGGGGCGCTCCCCCGCCGAGGACACCCACGCCCTGGCGGAGGAGACCCCCGAGCACTACGTGCTCGACAACGTCCCCAAGGACCCGAGGAGCGTCGAGTTCACCCGCTACCGGGTCTGGATCGACAAGCAGACCTTCCTGCCCCTGGCCGCCGAGTACACCGACGCCCAGGGCAAGGTGTACCGCAGGATGGAGGTCCTCGAAGTCAAGGACGTGGGCGGCTACCCCACGGTGCTGCGGGCCCGCATGGAAGACCGCAACACCGGGGGGAGCACGCTGCTGACCTTCGAGGAGGTGGCCTACGACAAGGGCATCTCCGCCGACATCTTCACCGAGCGCTACCTGCGCAACCCGCCGCGGGAATATATACGGCGGTAGTTGCGCGTTGCACGTGGCGGGTTGGAGGGCGCCCGTGCCGGTGCATGCCCGCCCGTGCCCGTCCATGGCTGTCCGTGTCCGTCCTTTCCGCCCCCAAGAGGCAACCATGCGCCGCGCCGCCCTGCTCGCCCTGCTCCTCGTCGCCGCCCTTCCCGCGGGCGCCGCCGAGCTGCCGTTCCACGGGTTTCTCGAGGTGGCGGGCGGCGCGCGGGTGGTGGACGACGCCGCCGCCCGGGACGACGTGCTCCTCGAAGAGGCCCGGTTCCAGCTCGACTTCCTGCGGGACGGCGACCGGGGGAGCCTGGCGTTTCGGGCCGATTTCGTCCACGACGGGGTGGACCGGGAGACGCGCATCGAGATCCGGGAGGCCAACGTGGTCCTCCTGCCCTGGGAGAGCGTCGACCTGAAAGCCGGCCGCCAGGTGCTCACCTGGGGCACCGGCGACCTCATCTTCCTGAACGACCTCTTTCCCAAGGACTGGCAGAGCTTCTTCCTGGGGCGGGACGACGAATACTTGAAGAAGCCCAGCGACGCCCTGCGCGCCACGTGGTTCGGGGGGTGGGCCAACCTGGACCTGGCCTGGACGCCGGTCTTCGAGCCCGACGGCTTCCTCACCGGGGAGCGGCTCTCCTACTGGAACGCCGGTGCCGGGCGCCGCTTCGGGCCCCGGGATCCGGAGCTCGACCCTGCCGAGCCTCCCAAGACCTTGGGGAACGGGACCCTGGCGGGCCGGCTCTACGGCAGCTTCGGGGGATGGGAGACCGCTCTCTACGGGTATCGGGGGCGCTACGGCCAGCCCAAGGGGGTCGACCCCGGGGCGGGGGAGGCCTTCTTCCCCCGCCTGGAGGCGTGGGGCGCAAGCGCCCGGGGAGCGCTGCTCGGGGGCATCGCCAACGCGGAGACCGCGTGGTACCGGAGCCTCGACGACCCCGGGGGGAGCGACCCCAACCGCCCCAACGACGAGCTGCGCTTCCTGGCCGGCTTCACCCGGGAGGTGCTGCCCGAGCAGAATCTCGGCCTCCAGGCCTACCTGGAGCGGGCGCTCTCGTTCCCCGCCCCCGGCTTCACCGACCAGAACCGCTGGTGGCTCACGGCGCGCTATACCGGCTTCTTCCTCCAGCAGAACCTCACCCTGTCGCTCTTCGCCTTCTACTCCCCCAGCGAGGACGACGCCTACCTGCGGCCCAAGGCCGCCTACAAGCTCTCCGACGAGATCCTCCTCACCCTGGGCGCCAACGTCTTCCTCGGCTCCCACGATGACACCTTCTTCGGCCAGTTCGAGGACAACACCAACGTCTACGCCCGGGTGCGGTACAGCTTCTGAGGGGGCAAACCTAGTCTCCCCCCTCGTCCGTCCGCACGGATGTTTAGGCGCCGAGCTCTACCTTCGTCTCGAATTCCCGAGTTACCAAGAGGTATAAAATGCATGTTCTTTTACAGGAAGCCGAATACACTAGGGGTTTCGCCTTCATATCTGCGTTTTAGGGCTTCGCAGCGCTCCCGGGGCGTACACCCCATTCATACGGGTCCGGTGTATCCCCTGCTCCCCTCCTACCCGGCAGGCGTCTACAAAACCCCTCCAAATCAACGTTTCAGGCACAAACAACGGAAGGCCGCCGCCCCGATGGCCATTCCGGATCGTGCCTCGCGCCAAAGAAATAACAATTCCAGCACGTTGCGAAACCGCGGTTTGCGAAACGATCTTGGTCGTCCACTCGACGATCTTTTCGGATTGCGCCATCTGCCAGACCTTTCCCGGTGATCGAGAGCTGGGTCAGGAGTGAAAGAAGCCGCGGCATCGGTACGTCGGTATGGGACGTGCTTGTGGAAGTAGGAACATGAGCGACCCAAGCATTTGTGATTGTGTGCACAGGCACGCGTAGCGCAGGAGGTGAGACCCATGGGTGTGACACGCAGAGATTTCCTCAAGATATCGGGCGGGGGAATCGCGGCCACTGCCATCGCGGGCGACGTGCAGGCCGAAGGCCGCCGGGGCGAACACCTCAGAACACTCAACACGGTCAAGACCACGACGGTCTGCCCCTACTGTTCCGTGGGGTGCGGACTCGTGGTGAGTACGGTCCCCGGTGAGATCATCAACGCGGAGGTCGTGAGCATCGAAGGGGATCACGAACACCCGATCAACCGTGGCGCCCTGTGCGCAAAGGGAGCGAGCATCCTCCAACTCCGGCAGAACCCGCACCGGGTGACGAAGCCCCTCTACCGGGCACCGGGAGACGCGAAGTGGCAGGAGGTCTCCTGGGACTGGGCTGTCGAGCAGATCGCGGAACGGGTGAAAAGGACCCGGGACGAGAGCTTCGAGGCAGTGAATCCGGCAGGACAGGTTGTCAACCGCACCACGGCCATGGCCAGCGTGGGGAGCGCGGCCCTCGACAACGAGGAGTGCTACCTCTATCAGAAGTTCCTCCGGAGCCTAGGTCTCGTCTTTATCGAGCACCAAGCCCGTCTCTGACACAGTGCCACCGTCGCCAGTTTGGCGGAGAGCTTCGGACGGGGCGCGATGACCAACCACTGGATCGATCTGCGCAACGCAGATGTGATCCTGGTAATGGGTGCCAATCCTGCGGAGAATCACCCCGTTAGTTTCCAGTGGATTCAGGAAGCGCAGCAAAGAGGTGGCAAGCTCGTGGTCGTCGACCCCCGTTTCACCCGCACGGCGGCCAAGGCCGACCTCTTTACGACCCTGCGGTCCGGAACCGACATTGCCTTTCTCGGCGGAATGATCAAGTACATCCTCGACAACGACCTCTTCCACTCGGAATACGTGCGTCTCTACACAAATGCTGCGTTCCTCGTCGACGAGGGGTTCCAGAGCCCCGGAGAGCTCGACGGGCTTTTTTCTGGCTACGATCCGAAAAGCCGGTCCTACGACAAGGCCACCTGGGGCTATCAGACCGATCCGGACGGCGTGGCCGTCAAGGACCCGACCCTCGGGGATCCGTCCTGCGTCTTCCAGCTTCTCAAGAAGCACTACAGCCGCTACGACCTGGAGACCGTGAGCGGGATCTGCGGCACGCCGGTGGACCAACTGGAGAAGGTCTACCAGCTCTACTCCTCGACCGGAAAACCGGACCGCGCGGGCACTTCCCTGTATGCCATGGGGTGGACGCAGCATACCGTGGGCGTCCAGAACATCCGGGCGATGGGGATCATCCAGATGCTCCTCGGCAACATGGGCCGGCCCGGGGGCGGGGTCAACGCGCTGCGAGGCGAGTCGAACGTTCAGGGTTCCACCGACCACGGTCTTCTCTACCACATCTTGCCGGGCTACCTCCCCGTGCCGAGCGCAGACCTGGGCACGCTGAGCGCTTACATCGACAGACACACCCCGAAGACGGTAGAGCCGAAGAGCGTCAACTGGTGGGGAAACCGGCCCAAGTACATCACCAGCTACCTCAAGGCGATCTACGGACCCAACGCCACGGCAGAGAACGACTTCGGATACGGTTGGCTCCCGAAGATCGAGCCCGGTGCCGACCACTCCTGGCTCCAAATGATCGACAGCATGTACGACGGCAAGATCAAGGGGTTCTTCGCCTGGGGCCAGAACCCGGCCTGCTGCACATCCAACGCGGCCAAGACACGCACCGCCCTCAGCAAGCTGGACTGGATGGTGACGGTCAATCTCTTCGACAACGAGACTTCGAGCTTCTGGAAGGGGCCGGGTGTGGACCCGAGCACCGTGAAGACGGAAGTCTTCTTCCTGCCGGCCGCGATTTCCTACGAAAAGGAGGGATCGATCACGAATTCGGGCCGCTGGGCCCAGTGGCGATACCAGGCTGTCGCTCCCCTCGCTGGGGCCAGACCCGACGCCGAGATCATCAACGACCTCTGCTTCGCCCTGCGGACTCTCTACCGCAGAGAGGGCGGAGCCAACCCGGAGCCCTTCCTGAACCTTACGTGGCACTATGGGTTCGTGCGCGCCGACGGCAGGCTCATGGGCATCGATCCCCATCTCGTGGCGAAAGAGATCAATGGGTATGTCTGGACCGATTCCAAAGTCCGCGGAGAGCCCGTCCAGAACTTCACCCGGCTCACCGCCGACGGTACGACTTCGAGCGGATGCTGGATCTATTCAGGAAGCTACAACGCCGTCGGAAACCAGATGGCCCGGAGGAGCCGCGCCGACCCCACCGGGCTCGGTCTGTACTCAGGCTGGGCATGGTCGTGGCCCCTCAATCGCCGCATCATTTACAACCGCGCCTCCGTGGACGCAGACGGCAACCCCTGGGACGTCCTTCGCGCCGCCATCTACTGGGACGGAACCAAGTGGGTGGGCGACGTTCCCGACGGCGGTGCCCCGCCCCTCTCGCACGAGAAGGGAGCCCTTCCTTTCATCATGAAGCGGGAAGGCGTAGCAAGCATCTTCGGTCCCGGTCTGCGCGACGGCCCGTTCCCGGAGCACTACGAGCCCCTCGAGTGCCCCTTGAATAGAAACCCTATGAGCAGTCAGCGGATCAATCCGACGGCCAAGCTCTGGCACGAGGGAGGCAAGCCCGAGGACGTGTTCGCGAACTGCGATGCGCGCTACCCGCTCGTGGCGAGCACCTATCGGGTGACCGAGCACTGGCAGACCGGCGTGATGACGCGCAACACCCCGTGGCTCTTGGAACTGCAGCCGCAGTTGTTCGTGGAGATGGGTGAAGAGCTTGCCAGGCAGCGCCACATCCGAAACGGCGAGACGGTGAAGGTAGTGTCCGCCCGCGGCGAGGTAGAGGCCGTGGCTATCGTGACACCCCGGCTCAAGTCCTTCCTGGTGGCCGGTTCGACGGTCCACCAGGTGGGCCTGCCTTGGCACTATGGTTGGACCACTCCCCGGGCAGGTGATACAGCAAACCTTCTTACGCCCACGATTGGAGATCCGAACACGCACATCCCGGAAACCAAGGCCTTCATGGTCGACGTCCTGAAGAAAGGGTAGGAGCCATGAGGATACGAAAATCGCTCTTGATCACCCCGGACCGGTGCATCGCCTGCCGGTCGTGCCAGGTGGCCTGCAAGGAGTGGAACGAGCTCCCGGCAGAGCCCTCCGAGAACCTGGGAAGTTATGAGAACCCAGGCGATCTCGGGCCCACTCTCTACAACCGCATTCGCTTCATCGAAACAGCCGGCCCGGACCGTCTGGAGTGGCACTTCCTGAGCGAGAGGTGCGCCCATTGCGGAGATGCAGCCTGCGTCAAGGTGTGCCCGTCGGGAGCGCTCTACTACACGGCGTTCGACACGGTGGCCGTCGACAAATCTAGGTGCGTGGCCTGCCACTACTGCATCTCGGCCTGCCCCTTCGAAATACCCCGGTATGACGCGCAGGGAAAGATCTCCAAGTGCCATATGTGCTCCGATCGGATAACGAACGGCCTCGAACCGGCCTGCGCCAAGTGCTGCCCCACGCAAGCAATCCGGTACGGCGACAGGGAGGCCTTGCTCGCCGAAGCGCGGCAGGAGGGGAAGAAGCCATACGGGGAGACCGACCTCGGGGGCATGGGAGTGATCTACGCGCTATCGCGCGACCCGGAGGTGTACGGCCTCCCCGACAAGCCCATGATTCCGCTCCCGATCACCCTCTGGCGCGACATCATTCGCCCCCTGGGCTGGGCCGGATTCTGGGGCTCACTTGGATTTGCCTTCCTTCATTACGTGACCTTTGGACCCAAGAAGCTGCACATGCTCGAAGACACCAGCGCGGGCGAAGACCGAAAGGGAGGTGAGTGACATGGCTTTCGGCCAAAGGTACTACGAGCGATACAACACCTGGGAACGGGTCTGCCACTGGCTCGTGGCCGCTTGCTTCCTGATCCTCGTCATCACGGGAATTGGCCTCTACGACAAGGCATTCCTGCGATACTTCGACGTTCTCGGAGGCGGATCGAAGGCTCTATTGTTCCACAAGATCACCGGTGTGATCTTCTTTGTCGCCTCCCTGACACTCTCGCTACAGCATTGGAGAGACACGCTGGACTTCGGTGCCGACGACATTCGGTGGATCAAGTGCCTTGGAGGATATCTTTCCAGAGACCATGCCTCTCCCCCGATGGGAAAGTTCAACACAGGTCAAAAGATCTTCGGCCTCTACATGCTCTTGGGGACGATTGGGCTTGGGCTCACCGGTCTCGTTATCTGGAACCCACTCTTTTTTCCTCGTGTCCTTGTGCAGTGGAGTCTGCTGTTCCACTCCCTCTACTTCATCTTCATGACGGTGTTCGTCGTGATCCATGTATACCTGGGTACCGTCGGCAATCCGGGAACCCTCGATGGAATCCTCTACGGGGAAGTGAGCGATGTTTGGGCCAAGCACCACGCGCCCAAGTGGCTGGCGGCCATGGAATCGCGGCGCAGGTAGTGGGTCTCGTCGGCCAGTCGGTTCCATGCCGGATGCCGAGGGCGGTGGAACGTGGAAGGTCGGGACGGGAGTCCTCGTGCGCCGCGACGCCTGGGATGTGAGCGCCAGGGGCGCCATGCTCGAGGGAAGTAGCCGGCGCGGGAACATCGTAGTTCCGAGGGTTTGACGCAGGTCTTGGGGGCGCCCCCAAACGCCCCCCAGCCGCCTCAAGGACGAACTCCTCCGCCTGGCCGGCCGCGGCCCGGTAGGTATTGCCCGAGCAGAGCCTGGGCCGCCAGGCCTGCCTGGAACGGGCGCTCCCGTTCCCCGCCCCCGGCTTCACCGACCAGAACCGCTGGTGGCTCGCGGCGCGCTACACCGGGTTCTTCCTCCAGCAGAACCTCACCCTGTCGCTTTTCGCCTTCTGCTCCCCCAGCGAGGACGACGCCTCCCTGCGGCCCAAGGCCGCCTACAAGCTCTCCGACGAGATCCTCCTCACCCTGGGCGCCAACGTCTTCCTCGGTGCCCACGACGACACCTT
>JBFLZB010000074.1 GCA_040756475.1 Thermodesulfobacteriota bacterium | reverse complement strand
CGGCTGGGGCCGGCCCCCCCCCCCGGCCCAACGACCGCCCTCGGAGCATCGCGACAACATGCAGCGGAAATTCGTTCTCTTCCTCCTGGTGGCCGGGCTGGCCGTGGTTCTGGACCAGGCCACCAAAACGTGGGTTTCGAGCAGCTTTCGGCTCTTCGAGTCCCGGCCGGTGGTGGAGGGTTGGTTCCACCTCACGTACCTGCGCAACCCAGGCGCCGCGTTCGGTCTGTTTGTGGGGTTCCCGGAGGCGTTCCGGCGACCCTTCTTCCTGGCGGTGACCCTCCTCGCCTTGACCGGGATCCTCGTCGCCGTGTGGCGCCTGCCGCCGCGAAGGCCCTGGCTGCTGGCGGCGCTGGCCCTGGTGTTCGGCGGCGCCGTGGGCAATCAGGCCGACCGGCTGCTGCGCGGCGAAGTCGTGGACTTCCTCGACGTGTTCTGGCGGGGCCACCATTGGCCGGCCTTCAACCTGGCCGACAGCGCGATCAGCCTCGGCGTGACGGTCCTGGTCGTTGCGGAGCTGTTCGGGACGAGGACGGTCAACCGCGGAGCCGCGGCGTCAGCGCGCGGGGACCCACGGATTCGCAAGACCTGGGAGTGATGGACATGGCGACCTGCTGTAGCTGCACGGCGGACGCGACGCCCCCGCCGCCACCCTGGCGCAACGCCCGGGTGCTCACCTCCGCCGGGTCGGGAGTTCTGCTCGCCGCGGGGTACGGAGGGAACCTCCTGGGCCTGGCGGCGCCGATGCCTACGGCGCTCTTCGTGCTTTCCACGCTCGTGGGAGGCTGGTACTTCGGCCGCGAGGCGATCCAGGAACTCTGGCAGGAGCGGGAGATCGGGATCGAGCTCCTGATGAGCACGGCCGCGCTCACCGCCGGGGTGATGGGCCAGTGGGGCGAGGCGGCCATGCTCGCGTTCCTCTACTCCATCTCCGAGGCCGCCGAGGGGTACGCGGGGGAGCGCGCCCGCCACGCCATCCGGGCCTTGATGGATCTCGCCCCCAAGACGGCGTCGGTCCTGCGGGACGGAAGGGAGGAGCGGTTTCCCGTGGAGGAGCTCCGGGTGGGCGACCTCTTCCTCGTCCGACCCGGGGAGGCGGTGGCCACCGACGGCGAAGTGGTCGAGGGGCGCTCCAGCGTGAACCAGGCGCCGGTGACCGGAGAGTCCGTGCCCGTGGAGAAGGCGCCGGGCGATGCCGTCTTTGCCGCCACGCTCAACGGCGAGGGCGCCCTCACCGTGCGGGCGACCCGGACCGCGGCGGACAACACCCTGGCGCGCATCGTCCGGCTGGTGGAGGAGGCCCAGGCCAGCAAGGGCCGCAGCCAGCGCTTCATCGAGCGGTTTGGCCGGCGCTACAGTCCGGCGGTGCTCGCGGGAGGGCTGCTGGTGGCCGCGGTGCCGCCCCTGTTCGGCGCCGCCTGGGTCGAATGGGTCACCCGGGCCACGGTATTCATCGTGGCGGCCGCGCCCTGCGCCCTGGTGATCTCGATCCCCATCACCCTGGTCGCGACCATCGGTACCGCCGGCCGCCGGGGGATCTTGATCAAGGGAGGAGTCCACCTGGAGAACCTGGCCCGAGTGCGGGTGATGGCCTTGGACAAGACCGGGACCCTGACCCTGGGAGAGCCCCGGGTGACCGAGCTGGTCCCCCTGGGGGGGCGAAGCGCCGGGCAGGTACTCGCGGTCGCCGCAGCCGTGGAGGCCCGCTCCCAGCACCCCCTGGCCCTAGCCGTTCTGGAGCGGGCCCGGGAGGATGGGATCGCGGTTCCGGTGGCCAGCGACTTTCGCTCCCTCACCGGAGCGGGCGCCCGAGCCCGGATCGGGGGCGCCGAGCACCACGTGGGAAGCCCCCGGCTGTTCGCGGAGCTGGGCGTGGATCTCTTCGAGGTCCAGGCCCGCATCGAGAATCTGGAAGAAACGGGCCAGACGGTGGTGGCCGTGGGGACGGCCGAAGAGGTCCACGGCCTCTTCGCCATCGCCGACCCCCTGCGACCCGAGGCGGCGGGCGCCCTCACGGAGCTCAAGCGGGCCGGGATCGAGCGCGTGGTCATGCTTACCGGCGACAACCCGCGCGCCGCCCGGGCCATCGCCGCCCAAGTGGGAGTGGACGAGATCCACGCCGAGCTCGACCCGGGGGGAAAGACCCGCAAGGTCGAGGAGCTCGACCGCCGCTACGGCCGCGTGGCCATGGTGGGCGACGGCGTCAACGATGCGCCGGCCCTGGCCGCGGCCCACGTGGGAATCGCCATGGGGGCGGCGGGTACCGACGTGGCCCTGGAGACCGCGGACGTCGCCCTCATGGCCGACGACCTCTCGCGGCTGCCGTACCTCGTGCGCTTCAGCCGGCGCACCTGGGCGGTGCTCCGGCAAAACCTGGTCCTTTCGGCCCTGGTGATCGGCGCCCTGGTCCTGGGCGCCGTGACCGGGTCCCTCTCGCTGCCCGCCGCCGTGCTCGCCCACGAGGTGAGCGAGTTCATCGTCATCGCGAGCGGCCTGCGCATGCTTCGGGCCTGATCGTTCTCAGGCCCTCAACGATATCTTGGGAGGAGAGACGATCGTGACAGCCTCGCAGGAGATGGACCCCCCACTGCAGCGTCCCGTCGTTCTGGTGGCGGAGGACGACGAAGCGGTCCGGGAACTCGCCAGGAAGGTGTTGGTCGAAGCCGGCATGGAGGTGCTCTGCACCCGAGACGGGTGCGAAGCGGTGGATCGGGTTCGCGCGGAGGGTGGGCGGATCCGCGTCGTCGTGCTGGACCTGATGATGCCGGTAATGGACGGAAAGACCGCGCTCCGGAAGATCCGGCGCCTTCAGCCCGATCTCCCGGTCGTCGTCGCGTCCGGACTCGACGGCCGGCAGGTCTTGGGTCCCGAACTCGCGGCCCAGGTCGCCGTGTTCCTCCGGAAGCCCTACCGATCCGTGGAGCTCGTGGAAGCGCTCAGACGGGCAACGAGGGGGGATCGAATGCCAACCGCAACGATGGAACTGCAGGGAGGTCGGTCATGAGAACGTGTGGACGGCTATGGCTCTTCTTGGCTGTGACCGCGGCCAGCGTGGTCCTGGGAGCTGCGCCCCGGCCTGCCGGGGCGGACGGGGAGTGGGTCGGCAAGGCCGCACCCCCCTTCGAGATGGAAGACCTCAACGGGAACCCCTTGAAATTGACCGAACTCCTCGGGCGGAAGAAGGTGGTCTGGCTCAACTTCTGGGGGCTTCGCTGCTCCCCGTGCATCCTGGAGCTTCCCGCCCTCGAGACGATCTATCGGCAGTACGAAGCCAGGGGACTCGAACTGATCGCGGTCGACACGGACGGCGTGGATGCCGAGTTCATCCGAAAGCAGATCGACGCCCGAGAAGACCTGAAACCGCTGCGCGCCTCGTTCCCGGTGGCCCCCGACCCAGAGTTCGCGGTGATCGACGCGTACGGTCTTATGGGCGCGCCCCTCAACATGATCATCGACAAGAAGGGCGTCATCCGGTTTCGCCACGAGGGGTACGAACCGGGGGACGAAGGGCGATACGTCGAGGTGCTGGAGGGCTTGCTGGCGGAGTAGCCTGCCGCCGGTGAGGCACTTCCCTGTTCTTGGGTCGGTGGAGGACCGGATGGACCGAGACGAGATGATTCCCGCCAAACCCCTTGCCGCAGGGCGCGGCGGCGTGGACCTCGGCCGCCTCTCGGTGGAAGAGCTGGCCCGCGGCTTCTGCACCCTCGGGAATCCGATCCGTCTCGGGATCCTGCTGGCCGTCGGCGGCAGCGAGTTCTGTGTCACCCAGCTGGTTCAGCGGTTCGACGTCACACAGGGCGCTGTGTCCCAGCACCTGCGCCGTTTGCGGAAGGACGGGCTGGTCGTGACCCGTCGAGCCCACAAGAACGTGTACTACCGGTTGAACGAAGCGGCGATGCGGGCCCTCCTTCTCGATGGGCTTCGTCAACTGGCGGAGCCGCAGGCGTGCCGGGCTGCGGGGCGATCTGCCGCGCGTCGGGACGGGGGCGGCGGGGGGTGAAGCGGCTTCCGGTTCCGGTGGGCCTTGCCCTGCTCCTCCTGGGGCTCCTTCCCCGTGCGGCGCACGGCTACGGCGGCGCGCTCGCCGGGGACCACACCTGGTCCGGGGAGGTCCGGGTCGAGGAAGACCTCCGGATCCCTCCCGGGGTGGTCCTCACGATCCTCTCCGGGACCCGGATCGTGTTCGCCCCCTCCGAGAGCGCCAAGGTGGAACCGGCGGAGTGGAGCCCCGGGACCGAACTCGCCGTGGAGGGGACCCTGACCGCGCTCGGGACCCCGGAGGCGCCGGTCACCTTCGAGGGAGACGGCCCGTGGGGAGGCCTGGTCGCCGCACCCGGCAGCCGGGTCCATCTGCGGGAAGCGATCCTCCGGGGCGCCGAGACGGGTCTGTTGTGCGTCGGCGCCGAGTGCCGCATCGAGCGAACGCGCGTCGAGGGTGGGGAGTACGGGCTGGCTTTCGGCCCGGGGGCCGCTGTCACGGCCGAGGGGTCCGAGATCGTAGAGTGCCGCGTGGGCGTGCTCGACGTCCGCGACCGGCCCGAGGCTCTTCCCGGGGTGTCGGTTCGAAGCGCACGGGACACCCCGCGGCTGGTGCTCCCGGCTGCGGCCCCGGAGGTGACGCTGATGCAAGTCCCGGAGCCGATCGGGCCCCGGACGGAGTACCTGGGCGGCTACACCGTCGAGGCGGACGAGACGTGGCAGGGCCGGGTGATCCTCTCCGGACGGGTGACCGTGGTCCCCGGGGCGGTCCTCACCCTGGCCCCCGGCACCCGGGTCGCCTTCCGCAAGACCGACACCAACGGTGACGGCCTGGGAGAGGGCGAGCTCCTCGTGCTCGGGGGCATCCGCAGCCTCGGCCGACCCGAGGCGCCGGTGGTCTTCGAGTCGGCGGAGCCGACACCCCGCGCCGGGGACTGGGACAAGGTGAGCCTGATCGCCTCGGACGACCCGGACAACCGGCTCGAGCACACCGTGTTCCGCCACGGGACCCAGGCGCTCCATGCCCACTTTTCCCGCTTCGCCGCCCGGGGCTGCACCTTCGCGGACAACCTGCGGGCTCTCCAGTTCCAAGAGAGCGAAGGGGCCCGGGTGGAGGCCTGTGTCTTCGTCAACAACAAGCAGGCGCTCCGGTTCCGCGACTCCCGGGCCGTGATCACGGGCAACCGCTTCTCCCGAAACCTCTTCGGTGTCCACGCCTTCCGAGCCGAGCTGGAGTTCACGGATAACGTCCTGGAAGGGAGCGCCCTGGGCGGATTTCTTGCCAAGGAGAGCCGGGTGATCTTCGAGCGCAACCGACTCGCCGGGAGCCGCGACGGGGTGCGGATGAAGGACCCCGGCTCCTGGGTGCACCTGCGAGGAAACCGGCTGGAAGGGTTTGCCGAGGATGCCATATCCCTCAGCCAGGTGGAGGGCACCGTGGAAGGCAACGCCATCGAGCACGCCGGTCTCGACCTGGTGAGCGTAGAGGACGCGTCCGTGACCCTGCATCGAAATCGCCTCGGCGCGGCAGGCCGCGACGCCCTCCACCTGAAGGGATCAGCCGGAGTGGACGCCCGGGAGAATTTCTGGGGTGCCGCCGACCCGGCCGGCCGCATCCACGATCGGGCCGACGACCCGACCCTCGGGGCGGCTGCCTGGTCACCGGTTCTGGCCGAGCCGCCCCGGCTGCATGAGCCGACGCGGTAGGCCCGAGTTGCCCGGGCGAAGACCGAGCGACGCGCCACAGCGTGCGAAGCGGTCTTCCCCGAAGTCGGGGCACGAATCGACACTCCTGCCCCTTGCACGTTTGAAGAGGGAACCCGATGAACGTCACGCGACGAACCATGTACGGACTGCAAGCGGCCGTCGACATCGCGGCCCATCAAGCGGAGGGGCCGGTCAAGCTTCGGGAGATCTCGGCGAGGTTGGGGAGGAGCAAACCATTCCTGGGGCAGATACTGGCAGCGTTGAACTTCAGTGGCATCCTCGAGACCCGACGCGGCCCGCACGGCGGGTACCTGCTCCGGAGATCAGCCACGGAAATCACCCTGTTCGACATCCTCTCGATCACGGAGGGCCCGATGCGGCTCGTGCCCTGTGTCGGGACCCCAGGTGGGGCAGACGAGGCGTGCCCCTTTGCGGGGCGGTGCCCCGCCGGTCCCGTCTGGGCGGACATCCATGACCAGATGCTGAACCTGTTCCGAGGGGTGACCCTCCACGACCTCTGCGGTTGAATACCTGCCCGACGCCCCTCGGGGTCGAGTCAAGGTCATTGCTCCGTAGGTCTCGACCGCGGTCCGCCGGTTCCGGCCGCTTGCGACGTGCTCGGCTCGGCGAGGAGCGAGAGAAGCGGCAGTCGGGTTGCCGGATGCCGTGGCTCGTGGCGGCCGGCGCCTCGGGCGCCCTCCTGGCCCTCGCCTTTCCGCGTCCCGCCGTCGAGGCGCTGGCCTGGGTGGGGCTGGTGCCGCTGCTCCTCGTGGCCGGGCAACGGCCCTCTTGGAGCGGCATCGTCGCGGGTTTTGTGTGCTTCGCGGCGGTCCTCTCCTGGGTGACCCACCCGCTCACCCGCTACGGCGGTCTGCCCTGGGCCCCGTCGGTGCTCCTCTACCTCCTCCTCGCGGGCTACCTGGCCCTGTACGTGGGGGCGGTCACCTGGGCGACGTGCCGGCTCGACGGGAGGCTCGGGGCGCCCCGGTGGCTCGCGTTTCCCGTGCTCTGGGTCGGCGCGGAGCACGCCCGCTCGTTCCTCCTGACGGGCTTCCCCTGGGCCCTGCTCGGGTACTCCCAGCAGGGCTCCCTCGCGCTTCTCCAGTCGGCCGACCTCGCGGGGCCCTACGGTCTGAGCTTCCTCCTGGCCCTGGCCAACGCGGTGACGGCCGACGCCATCCGGGCGGCCCGCGGCCACCCTCGAAGACCCCTGCCGTGGGGAGGGATCGGGGCCCTCGCGGCGCTCCTCGCCCTGACCTGGGGCTACGGCACGTGGCGGCTCGCCCGGGAGCCGGAGGGGGCCGGGCAGCCCCTCCGGGTGGCGGTGGTCCAGGGGAACGTGGAACAGGCGGTGAAGTGGGACCCGGCCTTTCAGCGCGAGACCATCGGTCGCTACACGGAGCTCTCGGCCAGTTCCGGAGCCGAGCGGGCAGATCTGATCATCTGGCCGGAGACGGCCGTGCCCTTCCGCTTCGACGAGGGCGATCCCTTGGCCGAGGAGGTGCGGAGGACGGCCCGGGAGACGGGAGCCTTCCTGCTCTTCGGCGCCCCTCGGCGCCAGCTCGCCGACGGGCAGGAGCGGTACTTCAATAGCGCGTTCTTGCTCGGTCCCGGGGGCGAGTCGGCGGGCGTCACGGACAAGGTCCACCTGGTGCCCTTCGGGGAGTACGTGCCGCTCCAAAGTCTCCTGCCCTTCGCGGAAAAGCTGGGAGCCGGCGCCGGGGATTTCTCGCCCGGCCGAGCCGAGCTCCTCCCTGCCGGGGACGCCCGGCTCGGCGTGCTCGTCTGCTTCGAGGCGATCTTCCCGGCGCTCGCCCGCGACCTCGCGGCCCGGGGCGCCGACCTGCTCGTCAACCTCACCAACGACGCCTGGTTCGGCGACACGGCAGCCCCCTACCAGCACCTGGGGATGGCCCGATTCCGCGCGGTAGAGAACCGCGTCTGGCTCGTTCGCGCGGCCAACACCGGGATCAGCGCCCTGGTGGATCCCGCGGGCCGGGTCGTGGGAAGCCTGCCACTCTTCCAGGCAGGCCGGATGGATGGCGTGGTCCGAGTGGGTACATCCCGCAGCACGGGGTACCAGGGTTGGGGCGGCCGGTTCCCCGCCGGGTGCCTCGCCCTGTCCCTCGCGGGGTTGGCCGCGACCGTCGTTGTGGGACGGCGGCCGGGGCCGCGCCTGCGGCTCGCCCCCGGCCCGTGAGCCCCGGGACTTCGCTCCGCCGCAACGGTTCCGGGCTCGCCGGGTCTACCGCCGAGGCCCCGGGGGAGGTCCGGAGAATGAGACGCCCACCCCTGCTTCCCAGGGAGAGAGCATGAATCTTCGCCACACTACCAGGCGAGAGCTGGCGCTGGCGGCGGCGGTCGTCGCCCTGGTGCTCGGGATCTCCGCCCTCCACTACGGCACCCGGACGGGCGTGCCGCTCCTCCACGACACCTTCCGGAAGCTCTACTACTTCCCGTTGGGCCTGGCTGCCGTGGGGTTCGGGCTGCGCGGGGGGCTGCTGGCGGCGGCGGCCGTGGCACTGCTCTACGCGCCCCATATCGCGATGTCCTGGAACGACATGGGTCGGGAACTCGCCAACCGGGTGATGGAGGTGATCCTCTACTTCGCCTTCTCCGGGTTCCTCGGCTACTTCTCGGACCAGGAGCGGACGCTTCGCCTCCAGCTCGGACACGCGTACCGGAAGCTCCGGGAGCAAGCCGACACGATGCTGCGGGTCGAGGAGCACCTGCATCGAGTCGAGCGTCTGGCAGAGGTCGGCCGATTGGCGGCAGCCGTGACCCACGAGGTCCGAAACCCTCTGGGTGGGATCAAGGGCGCCGCCGAGATCCTGAAGGGGACCATCCCTCCGGGACATCCCCAGGCCGAATTCCTGGGAATCCTGGTGCGGGAGACCGACCGGTTGAACCAGGTGGTGGAGGACTTCCTCGACCACGTCCGACAACCCTCCGGGGAGAGGGTAGAGGCGGTGGTGGACCTGGGCCAGCTGGTGCACCAAACGGCGCGCCTGGTGGAGGCCCAGGGGCGGGCTCGGGGCGTCTCCCTCCAGGTGGAATCGGGCGGGGCGGTCAGGGTTCGGGGCTCCGAGGGGGAGCTGCGGCAGGTGCTCCTGAACCTGCTCCTGAACGCCGTCGAGGCCACGCCCCAGGGCAAGGGGGTGTGGGCGCGGGTGGAGACCCGCACGGGCACGGTGACAGGTGCGGAGGGGCGCCGAGTCGAGGGAATCCTGAGAGTCGTGACTGTAGAGGACGAGGGACCGGGGATCCCGCCGGAGGACCTCGCCCGCGTCTTCGACCCCTTCTACACCACCAAGACTGGGGGCACCGGCCTGGGGCTCGCGATCTCCCAGCGGATCGCCCGACTCCACGGCGGCTCGATCACCGCGGAGACCCGGCCCGAGGGGGGCGCCCGCTTCGTCCTCTCGCTGCCGGCCGCCGGTAGCGAGAGCGGGGTGAACGCGATCCCAGAGGCCGCCCTACCCGGGCCGGACGGAAGGTCGCCGCCGGCCAAGTGACACCGGCCCGACCCGGGGAATGGGTTCTCTGCGAAACGGCGTCTGCCCAGAGCTCACGCGGCTCGCACGGCGCACCGCAGTGACGGAACCGGCGCCGGCTCGCCGTGGGTCCGGTCGTAGCACGCCAGCAGCCGTTCGAGCCACTGTCTGCTCACCCTTGGCGCCCGGAGCGCCAGCCAGTGCAGCGTCTCTCGAGCCCGCCCCACCACGTCGAACGTGCCGTCGCAGAGCTCCCGGCAACTGCGCTCATGCGGCCTCCGCCCCGGGGAGGCGGCCTCGGCGACCGCCTCCCGGGGTTCGAACCGGTAGTCTGCCGCCGCCAGGCGTTTGGCACCGGCTCGGATCTGGCCATCGAAGTCGCACTGCAGGTCGCCGCAGACGATCTCTTCCAGGCCCAGAAAGTAGGCGACGTTCCACTCTTCCCGCGTCAACCCGGATGGACTGGGGCTTTCCGTCATGGCTCGCTCTCTCCGGCCAGGCAACTCCCCCGGCTCGACACCTCCGCCCGATCCCCGCTCGTCGTGGGTTGCCTGTGAGGGCAGCCCGCGCGAGCTGACCGGGGCACATTTGGGGCAGTGTGGCCGCCCCGGAGGAGGGAGAAAACACGGGATGACATCGTCAACGGAGTACCGTGGCGCTGATCCGTACGCACCCGTTCCTCGGCGCCGCGGGCATCGTCGCATGCGGCGGAACGAATTCGCCGACTGCGTCCGCCATGCCGAGCCTGTCGAGCTTCCCGATCGTGTCCCGCGCCCAGTGGGGATGGAGCCCGAGACTCACCGCCAGTTCGGCGAAGTGCTCCGATTGGAGCCACTCTCTGGCTTCTTCCCGCCGGTCCGGATCGCCCGGCACACCGGCGTACCCTTCTCTCACCGCCTGCTCGATGACGGCGAGCCAGAGACGCTGCTCGGGGGTCGGGTCAGGAAGTTGGCCGCGGAGGATCTTCACGGCCCAGACCGCCTGGCGCCGCTGTTGAGGCGGGGTGGCGCTCTCAGATCGTTTGCCCATGGTTTCCACCCTCCGGGTCGTGGTTTTCGTCACTCGCCTCCCTGGAGGAAGGTACCAACACGCGATGAGGCCACGATGAGCCCGACATGAGAAGTCGATGAACAAGCCGCCTCGTCCGTTGCCGCGGTGCGTCACTCCACGGGAGGACCCGGTGGCTCTGAAACCCGCTCCGTACAGGGCACCTCTCCCCTTCTCCCCAGGCCCCCGTTGGGCGCCATTCCGGGCCGCGGCACGGCACTCAGCTCCCACCACTCGGCGTCACCAACTCCCCCAGAGGGACCACCCGCACACCCTCGGCCCGGATGCGCGCGGCGGCCTGCCGCAGGGCTTCCAGGGTCTCCGGGTACGGGTGCCCGATCGCTACGGCGCGCCCGTTCTGGCGTGCCTTCGCCACCGCCGCGTCGATCTGCCGGCCGATGGCCTCCACTTCCCGATTATTGTCGATGAACACGTCCCGGCGAACCGTGGCGAGGCCTGATTCCCGGGCCACCGTCGCGGCCACGGTCGCGGGCGAGGTGACGCTGTCGAGGAAGAAAAGCTCTCTCTTCGCCAACTCGTCCATCACCCACCGCAGGGGTTCTTCCAGTTCGGTAAAGCGGGAACCCATGTGGTTGTTCACCCCGGACACGCCCGGCACGGCGGCGAGGTCCTCGGCCACCGTGCGGCGGATGTCCGGCTCGCTCATCCCTTCGAGCAGGGCTCCCCGGCCGGGGTCGATCTCTGGATAGCCGCGGGGCTGCATAGGGAGGTGGAGGAGAAATGCTCGGCCCCGGTCCCGGGCGGCCTCGGCCACCTCCCGGCTCTGACACAAGTGGGGGATGATCGAGGGCGTGATCGGGATCTCCAGGTCCAACAGCGCTTCGGCCCGCCCGAGGTCTCCGCCCAGGTCGTCGACGACGACCGCGAGCCGAGGGGGCGGCGGTGGCCACCACAGCTCGACGACGTGGAGCGTTTCAACGACCCGCACGGAAAAGCGCATGGAATAGTCGCCGTGGGTGATCGGGACCACCGAAAGGGCCGGTTCGTCTCGGCTCGCGACCTCCACTTGCCGAAGGAGTCGCTGGGCCGCCTCCCGGTCCTCGACGAAGACCCGGGTGATTCCGGAGGCGAGGAGCCCGAGGAAGGACTCGACCTTCGCCCGGGGATCGCGTTCGGCGGTGCGGACCGGAGCCGGCGCACGGGGCAAGATCCGAACCAAGTGCCCCGCCAGGAGGCCCGTTGCGGTGGTCAACAGGGCCACCCAAAGCCACGGCATGACTCGCTTGCTGCGACGACGAGGCTGCCTGGGCTTGCCGGTGGCTCCCATGAGAAGTTCTCCTGTCTCGGTGTCTGAGGCTCTCAGGCCGAATGCCGGCCCGACGTCGTGTTCGCGGGAGTCTCACGGGCCTACGATCAGGTAGCCGGCCCCCAGCGTCCAGCAGTACACCGCGAACCACCGTAGCCGGCCGTTTCGGATCACCTTCATCAGGAAACGGATCGCCCACAGGCCAGAGATGCAAGCCGCCGCGGCCCCTCCCACATAGAGAGACCAGTTGGTCCCGCCGGTGACGACCATCTCGGGTAACCGGAGAACCAGAGCCCCCAGGATCGCCGGGACAACCAACAGGAAACTGAAGCGGGCGGCGTCTTCGCCGCGGATCCCCAGTAGGGTGGCAGCGGCGATCGTGGTGCCCGAACGGCTGATCCCGGGAATGATGGCCAGTCCCTGGGCCAACCCGATACCGAAGGCCCGCCGGAATCCGAGCCGTTCCAGACCGTCGCCGGGACGGGCCAGGGTCTCGGATACCCACAACAGCGCCCCGGTGAACAGGAGCATGGCGGCCGCAAACCGGGGTGCCTCGAACAACGCCTCCAGCGGGCCCTTGAACAGTACGCCCACGACACCGGTGGGCACCGTACCCGCCACGAGCCAAAGAAGGAGCTTGCGGTGTCCCGGGTCGCCCCCGCGCCGCAGACAGGACAGCAACGCCGTCACGTCGGTCCGAAAGTACACGAGCACCGCCACCAAGGTGCCCCCGTGCAGGGTCGCGTCAAACGACGCCGCCGGCTCCTGAAAACCAGGCAGCAGGCTCTGTGCCAGCACCAGATGCCCGGAAGAACTCACCGGAAGAAACTCCGTGAGCCCTTGGAGAATACCGAGTAGGACGGCGTACATGGGCCTCGTTTCCTATCTGGGTCTGGGGCCCGCGCCGCGCCCTTCCGCGCGACTCACCCTCTCCACGAACGCACCGGCCCGGTGTCGATGTGGACGAAGGTAGGGTAGGAACCCACGCCCCCGGCGGCGAGGGAACGTGCGAGCTGGGCGAGCTTGCGGTTCGAGAGTCCGGGAATCAGGAAGTCGATCGCTTTGCCCTCCAGGTGCAGGCTGTTCTTGGCCACACCGCGCCCACGCTTTCGCAGTTGCTCGTTGTAGGCGGGGGACCGGTACCCCGAGATCACCCGCACGCGTCGGTCGGCGCCCGTGCTGCGCCACAGGTCGCAGAGCAGGTCCAAGGCCCCGGGATCCATGGCGACGACCTCGTCGCGGTAGTGACAACGGAAAAACCGGTTCAAGGCCGCCAGGGCCTCGGGGTCATAGCGACCGTCCGCCCAGTAGACCGAGTCCACGCGTTCCCCGGTGTGGGCATCTTCCAGGGAGAGCTGGCGCTGCTCCGGGAGGAGGGGCACCGCAGCCGCCCGGCCCGCGGCCAGGAGCGCCGCGGTCCCGAGGAGGCCCGTGCAGAACGCTCGGCGCGAGATGCCCGCGGCGCGCACCGCGATGTCGCCTCAGCCGGGGCCGGCCGCGCCGGCTGCGGCGGCCTTGGCCGCGGCGAGCGCTTGGAGGATCTGCTCGGCGGTCTTGGCTCCGGGGACGACGCTCCCGTCCGGGAAAACCAGGGTGGGGGTCGAGCGGACCCCGAGGCTCCGGCCCAGGGCTAGGTTCGCCTCGAGCTGCGCAGGCTCGCACCCCTCCGGGACGGCGATCTCCTTTCCGGCCATGGCGTCGTCCAACAGGGCGGAAGACTTGGCGCAGGCGATCGCCTTCGCCTTGTCGTAGGACTTCGGATTGATGCTGTAGATCTTCACGTAGAAGGCCACGTCCTTGCGCTTCTCTGCCGTCTCGGCCAGCACCGGGTGGAGCTTGCGGCAGTAGGGGCAGTCGGGGTCGGTGAAGACCGCGACCTTGTTCGGGGCCGCCGGGTCCCCGATCACGATGGCGTCGTTCAGGGGGATCTTCGCGAAGTCGACCCGGTTGAGCTCGATCATGCGCCGCTGGGTCAGGTTCTCCTTCGTGACGAGGTTCAGGAGGTTGCCGGAAAACAGGTACTTCTTGGAGAAGTCGACGTAGACCGGGCCCTTCTGGCCCTGCCCGCTCTCCACGTCCACCTCCCATTGCCCGGGTACCTCGCTCGGTTCGACGCCCAACACCTTCAGGGGCAGGCCTTTGAGCAGGGTTTCGGCTTCCTCGCGGCCGAGGGTGTGGCACGCGCTGCAATCCCCGGCGGCTCCGCTCTCCTTGGGAAAGGCCTGGGCCGAGCCAGCGGCGGCCAGGGCGAGCAGAAGGGAAACGACGACCGACGATGTTCTCATGACTACTCCTTCTTCGGTTTGGGGAGCGCCTTCCCGAGCGCGACGCGGTACGCGTCTCCTCACGAGCCGAGCAAGCGGTCGAGCTCGGCCCGAAAGACCTCAGGGTCCAACCTGCCCGCGTGGTTCCAGCGCACCGTGCCGTCGCGGCCGATCAGGAACAGGCTCGGGGTACCGGTCACTCCGTAAGCGTCTGCGGCTTCGAACTTGTTCCCGTCCTTCCGGTCCATGGCCATGGGAAAGCCGAACCGGTTCATCTGCCAGTAGCGCGTGGCTGCCTTCGCCATGTTCTCGCCGTCAATGTTGACGGTGAGCACACGCAGCCCCTTCGGCGCGTACTGCTGCCCCATCTCGTCCAGGAACGGCAACTCCTCCTTGCACGGCTCGCAAAAGAGGGACCAGAAGATCAGGAGCACCGGGCCGGGGTTGGTCTTCGCGTCGAGTCCGATGGGATTGCCGTCGGGGTCGCTCAAGGCGAAGGGCCTGGCCGGCGAGCCCACAGGCAGAAGCCCTGCCGTGGCGGACGCCTGAGTCGGTTTGCTCTCGCTACCGGAGGCGTCGCCCGGCTTGGGACACGGGTCCGCCCCGGCGGGCCCGCAGTCCTGCCGCTCGAGGAGGGGCAACGCCTCTTGCCCGGGCTGGAGCAGAACGTCGCCCTGCGCAGGCGTCCCGCCCTGCGCCGGGCCTCCCCAGGCGAAGGCGAGGGTTGCCACGGCCATTAAGACAAAGCGGTTCACGAAGGATGGGTTCGTCATCGCGATTCCTCCAAGGACTTCACGCGCGCTGCGGTGACCCGTGCTGCTCAATCGAACACGTCGAAGAGGTCTCGAAGGAGGCCCTTGCGTCACCGGTGCCCGGACCGATATGGGTCTCGGTGCTTCTGGCCGTGCTTGTCCCCGGTTGCGGGGGGAGGGTCCTGCACCCGCCCCCCCCTGGGCATCTCGGATAGGTCCTCCGCCGAGCGCTCAATGATCTTGTCCAGCTCTCCTCGATCGAGCCAGACGCCCCGGCAGGAGGGGCAGTAGTCGATCTCGATCCCCTTGCGCTCGGCCATCTTGAGCTCTTCGATGCAGTTCGGGCACTTCATGGGTCACTCCTTCTCTTGAGACCCGTCCGGTCTTGGCGAGGGTCATGCCCCGGCGGCCAGCACGCCCCCGAGCGTCAGGAAGAGGACCGCGAGCCCGAGCTTCACCCAGGCGACGTGGCGGCGAAAGAGCCCTTCCAGGCTGCGGGAGCTCACCCCCAGGTAGGCCACGGTGAACACGCCCGCCAGAGGCAGGATGAAGGCCAGGTTGTAGAGGACCAGGTACCCCAGCGCACCCAGCCGCGCATCGGGGTTTCCGGCCACGAAGACCAGGGTCGGCAGGTACACTTGCCCGGTGCAGGCGAGCTCCAAGAGCGACACCGCGGCGCCGGTGCCGAAGGCCGCCGCGGCCGTGGCCCCGACCCCGAGGCGGGTACGGATCGAGGCGTGGATGCGTCGTTTGAGCAGCGCCGGGAGCTGGAGGACCGTGTCCCGGGCTCGGCCCCGCAGGCACAGCACGAAGTCGTACAGGTTCGCAGCCCCCAGGACCAGGGCCAGGAGGGCCGCCCCCCAGTAGACGGTACGCGCGGCGCCGCGGAAGCCGGCCAGACTCCGCACGGCGGCCAGGAGGCCGAGCCCGGTGGCCAGGTAGGTGAGGAAGACCGCCAGAGTGAAGCACAGCCCCACGGCCAGAACCTCCCCGCGGGTTCGGCCGGTATAGGTCAGGTACGAGAGCAGGAACAGGAGCGTGGCGAAGGCGCAGGGGTTCACCCCGTCCAGGAGCCCGGCCGCGGCCACGGCCGCGGGGCGGAACCCCCGATAACGCTCGAGGATGCCCGCGGCGGCCTGGGCCGCCCCGATCGCGGCCGCCTCGACCCGCTCCCAGGGGGACGGTGCGCCCGCCGCCGCGGCGACCGCGGCTTCGAGCGCTTCCCGGGTCACCTGGTCCCCGGTCAGGACCGCCGGCCCTACGTACACCGCCGGGGCCGCGAGCCGCCGGTCTTCGGGCACCCCGTAGGTCCGGTCGAAGCGCTCGTGGAGCACCTGGCTCTCCGCGTCCGCAGCGTCGTAGGTGCGCACGAGCAGCCGGTAACGGGTCGAGAGCCCCTCCAGGATCAGCCGTGTCCGGTCGCACTGGATGCACCCGCTACGGTGAAAGTAGACGACCTCCACCTCTCCCCCTTCCGCTGGGGAGGCTGCCGTCTCCTGGGGCACCCGAACCGACGGAGGCCCGTCGCTCCCGCCCCGGGCCGCCAGGTCGGCCACGGCGCCGAGCAGTTTCTCCCGGATCTCGGACTCCCCTCGGAACGCGCCGCTCGCGAGCACGATCAGGGGGACGTCGCCCTCAGGGAGCCCGAAGAGCCTCTCATAGGCCTCCATCCGGTGCGCGTTGGCCGGATCGTTCACCTCGAGCCGCTCGAGCTCCAGAGGGAACGCGAGCTCGATGCCAGGGAGCACCTCCTCCTCCACGGCGCGGCAGTAGTCGCACCCCTCGGCGTAGAAGAAGAGGCCGCGCACCTCTCCCGCGGCCGGGGCGAGCCCGGGCACGGCCAGGAGCGCCGTCAGGAGCCAGGAGGCGGCTCGGGCGATGGCCAAGGCCCGCCACCGCGAGCCGGGGATAGGGCCCGGGTTTCGAGTCACCGGTACGCCTCCTCGGGCAGCGTCTTGACCGTGGAGGTCGCGCGCAACGTCTGACGCGCCTGCTTCAGAAGCCCGGTGACGCGCTGGGCCAGGTCTTGGGCGAAGACCGGGTTGTGGACCGGGTTTCCCTTGACCAGGAGCTTCAGGTTCTTCTCGGCGCTGTTGACCAGGTCCTGGGCGTCGTACGTGTACCGGCCCTCGCGGATCGCCCGCAGGACCATCCGCTGGAGGTCTTGGAGCTCCGCGTCGAGCTCGCCGACCTTCAGGGTGTCGGCCGTCGCCTTCCACTCGTCCACCAGCGCGGCGTAGCTCGGGTCGTCGTCGTGGCACTCGAGACACGCCGCCTTAATGCCCTCGGGCGTGGTCTTCTCGCCCTCCACCACCTGTCCGTGACACTCGCCACAGGAGACGGCCTCTGCCATGGGGTTCTTCTCGCCCGTCACGTCGCAGCTCGCCTCGTTGCAGGCGTTCTGGCCGTTGAAGAGGTTGTGGTTCTCCTCGTGGCAGTCCTGGCACTCCACGGCCCCGGCGCCCGAGCCGTGGTGGCACGAGGAGCAGTTCGCGAGGAACGTCTGGCCGTGCTGGTCCCGCGGCGTGTGGCACTCGAGGCAGCCCATCCCCTCGTCCTGCACGTGGAGGTCGTGGGGGAACTGGACGCCGCCGAAGGGCACCGGCGCCGTCTCGATGCACTCCACGCAGGAGTGGCAGAGCTCCACGCACCCGGTTGGGGAGGCGACCTCCTTGGGGGTGTACCGGGGAAGCACCCGAGACTTGGACTCCTCGGCCCGTTCCCGGGCGTCGCCCAGGATCCCAAGGGCGTACTCCACGTTGTGCAGGCCGCGGCCGTTTCGCACGAAGGCCAGGTTCCGCTCGGCCACGTCGAGCGACCTCGCGGCGTCCGACGCTGCCCCGCTCTGGACCCGGCCCAGGGCCTGCCGGGCCTCCAACACTGCGCCCTCGGCCTTGATGGTCTCCTCGGTGAGGAGCTTCTTCCAGTGTTTCGCCATGTCGTCGTATCCGGTGCCGTGGCACTCGGCGCAGGCCTGGATCACGTCCGGGTACCGGAGGCGGAGGGTCCCCTGCGGCCCGGCCGGTGTCTCGGTCTGGGCCACGTGGCAGCTGCCGCAGTCGGCGTGCGCCTGGTACATGGGGCTGGGCGCGTCGGGGAGCCCCTCGGCGCCGGTTCCCAGGTACATCCTGCGGATGCTCTCGTGCTCCCCGAAGGAGTGGCACTTGACGCAGTTGGCGTCGTAGCGGTAGGCGCCGAAGCCCGCCGGCGCCACGACGGGCTGCCGGTCGGCGGGACCGGTCTCTCGGGCGATGCCGTGCTCGATCTCGGCGTGGCACCGCAGGCAGTCCACCTTGCGCAGGCTCACGTGGTCGCGGTGGACGGCTTCGCTTGTCTGCCGGCTCAGCAGGATCTTGGGTTCGGCGTGGCACTGGACGCAGACGTTGTCCTTCAGGTGGCCGTCGCCGGAGATGACGTCAAAGTGGCACTGACCGCAGGCGACCCCCCGGTCCAGGTACTCCTGGTGGACAAACGGCAGGCTGTCGTTGGCGTCGATGAAGAGCTTGGCCCGGGTCTGCACGTGGCAGGTCCGGCAGTCCGCCAGCTCCGGGCTCTCCGCCCGGTCGTAGAAGTGGCAGAGGAAGCAGGTGCTCTCGGTCACCGTGAGGTGCTGTCCCTGGACGATCTGGGAGTGGCAACTGACGCACCGGAGCCTCTTCCCCCGGCGCAGCTCCCCCAGGTGCTCCCGGTGGCTGAACCGGACCCCCAGGAAGGTCGTGTCGGCCGCGGTGAGGTCCGTCGCCGCGTGGCAGCCCTGCCGGAGGCAGCTGGCGTCGCTGATCTGGGTGTGCGGTCGCGGCGGGGCGGTGCCGGTGAGCTTCATCACCACGTGGGCCTGGGCCTTCCACTTTCCCTTGAGCTGGCCGAGGACCCCGGGCTCGAAGTGGCACTCGAGGCAGCTCACCTCCTTGTGGGAAGATTCCTCCCACGAGTCGATGTAGGCCTTCATGTTGTGGCAGAGGCCGCAGAACTTGGGCGAAGCGGTGGCCTTGAGCGCCACCGCCGCGAGCGCGACGGTCGCGACGAGCCCGATGGTGCAGAAGATGAGCAGGCCCTTCCAGTGCTCTTTCGTCCCCCGCAGGGTCGCGATGGAAAAGTCGCGGACGAAGTTTCGCAACAGGACCCAGAGCTCCCTCAGCATGGCATCCCTCTCCGGTCCGGGGCGGCGAGGCCTGCCAGCCTTTCGACCCGTGCCGTCGCCCCGAGATGTGCCTCTGTGCCGGCCTTCATCCCTCGTTCGCCCGCAGCAGCCGAAGCCCGTTCAAGACCACCAGGATCGTGGCGCCGGTGTCGGCCCCCACGGCCATCCACAGGGTGGCCAGCCCCGGCACCGCCAGGGCGATGAAGGCCGCCTTCACCAGGAGGGCGAAGGCGATGTTCAGGCGGATCACGGCCAGGGTCTGGCGGCTCAGGCGCATCAGGAACGGGAGCTTCCCCAGGTCGTCGGTCATCAGCGCCACGTCGGCGGTCTCCAGGGCCGTGTCGGTGCCGGCGGTGCCCATGGCGATCCCGACCGTGGCCGCGGCCAGGGAGGGCGCGTCGTTCACGCCGTCCCCCACCATGGCCACCTTGCCGTGGTCCCGGGCCAGCCGCTCGATGATCGCCACCTTGTCCTCGGGCATCAGTTCGGCGTGGACCTCGTCCACGGCGAGCGCCCCCGCGATGGCCTCGGCCGTGCCCCGGTTGTCGCCGGTGAGCATCACCACCCGTTGAATCCCGGCGCGCCTCAGCCCTTCGATCGCCCCGGCGCTCTCGGGCCTGAGCTCGTCGGCAATGGCGAGGATGCCAAGGGCCCTGCCGTCCCCCGCCAGGATCACCGCGGTCTTCCCCTGCCGCTCGAAGACCAGGAGCTGTCGGTCGAGCTCGGGATCGCAGGCGCCCAGGCTCTCGCACAGGCGGTGGTTGCCGATGTGGTAGGTGACGCCGTCCACCTCGGCTCGGGCCCCCTGCCCGGGGATGGCCCGGAACCCGGTGGCGTCGGGGGACGGGATCCCCCGCGCCTGGGCCTCCTCCAGGATTGCCCGCCCCAGGTGGTGCTCGGAGCGCTGCTCCAGCCCGGCGGCGAGCCGCAGGACCGCCGCCTCCCCCGTACCGTTCAGGCCCACCACGTCGATCACCCGGGGCACGCCGCGCGTGAGGGTGCCGGTCTTGTCGAAGGCCAGCACCCGGAGCGCCCCCGCCTCCTCCAGGTACACGCCGCCCTTGACCAGGATGCCGTGGCGGGCCGCCGCCGACAGGCCGGCCACGATGGCGACCGGGGTGGAAATCACCAGGGCGCAGGGGCAAGCGATCACCAGCAGCACCAGTGCCCGGTAGAACCAATCGGCGAAGGGCAGGCCGAAGGCCAGGGGCGGCACCGCAGCAACGAGGACGGCACCCACGATCACCGCGGGAGTGTAGATGCGGGCAAACTTCTCCACGAAGCTCATGGAGGGGGCCTTCTGGGCCTGGGCCTCCTCCACCATGTGGACGATCCGCGCCAGGGTGGTGTCCTCGCTCAGGTGGCTGACCTCCACCTCCAGGGCGCCGTTCTGGTTGAGGGTGCCGGCGAAGACCGGGTCGCCGGGGTTCTTCTCCACCGGCATCGACTCCCCGGTGATCGGCGCCTGGTTCACGTGGGAGCTGCCGGTCGTCACCCGGCCGTCGAGCCCGATCTTCTCCCCGGGCCGCACGACCAGGATCTCGCCGACCCGGACCTCTTCCACCGGGACTCTCTCGTCCCGGCCGTTGCGGCGCACCAGGGCCTCGGCCGGGGCGAGCTCCATGAGGGCCCGGATGGCGTTTCGCGCCCGATCCATGGTGTAGCCCTGGAGGAGGTTCGCCACCGAGAAGAGGAAGAGCACCGTCGCGCCCTCGAGCCACTCCTCGATGAGGGCGGCCCCGATCACGGCCACGGTCATCAGGAAGTTCATGTCGAAGGTGAGGGTGCGCAGGGCCAGGAGGCCTTTTTTGGCCACGAAGAACCCGCCGGCGACCATGGCCGCGATGTAGAGGGCGTCGGTGGCCCGGTGGGGGGCGTCCGCCCACGACGAGGCCAGCGCCCCCGCGATCAGGACGCCGCACAGGCCCGTCAGCAAGAGGTGGCGGTGCCGCTGCCAGAACGACTCGGCCCGGCGCTCCTTTCCCTTCTGGCGCACCTCCAGCCCGGTGCGGCGGACCGCCTCGACCATCCGGTCCGGGTCGATCCGGGTCGGGTCGTACTCCACCCGCACCTCCCGGGAGACCAGGTAGAACCGAAGCTGCTCCACCCCGGCGAGCTTGCCGAGCGCCTTCTCGATGAGGGCCGACTCGTCCGCACAGTCCATCTCGGGGACGACCAAGGCGACCTGGCGCAGACCCGGTGGCTTCTTGACCCGGTAGCCGCAGCGCACGATCTCCCGCTCCGCCGCCTCGCGCCGAAAGGCCCGGGGGTCGTAGGCGACGGTGAGCCGGGCGGCGGAGAAGTTGAGATCCGCCTGTTCCACGCCCTGGATCTTGGCTATGTCCCGGGCCAGGGTCGCGGCGCAGTCGGCGCAGTCGAGGCCTTCGATGGTCACCTCCCAGGTGGCCGTCTCGGACGCTTCGGTCATCCACTCGCTCCTTTCACTCGGCCCCGGTCACGGCCGGGCCGCCAGGCTCGCCGCCGCCTCGGCGGCCAGGGCCTGGAGCGTGCTCTCGTACACTTGGACCCCGGCCTTCTCCATGAGCCCCTCGTTCAGCCGGAGCCTCAGTTCCTGGTGTTTCCTGGCCAGCAGCTCCTCACGGATCAGGGCCTCGGCTTCCTCGAGGGGAATGGGCGCGGGCTTCTCCCGTTCGAGGACTTCGAAAAGGTACACGGCGCGGCCCCACTCGAACGGCTTGCCGATCTTCCCCACCGGGATGCCCTCGATGTACTCGTGGAGCCCGTGCTGGGTGACCTCGGCCAGCACGTCCGGCCCTTCGCCCACCCAGACGGGCTGCTGGGCCCGCACCGGGTCTTCGGAGTACTGCTGCGCTACCGCGACGAAGTCCTCCCCCGTGCCAAACAGGCGGGGGACCAGCCTCCGGTACGCCTCGTCGGCCTTCTCCCGGGCCCGGGCCGCGTCGTCCTCGGTCTCGCCGAGCCGGAGGACGAGGTAGCGGACCCGGG
>JBFLZB010000073.1 GCA_040756475.1 Thermodesulfobacteriota bacterium | reverse complement strand
TCCGGCGCCGGCGGTGGTGGAGGCGCTCTCGTTCGAGACGATCTTCGCGGCCATGCTGGCGGATTTGCGCGCGCGCGACCCGGCGTTTACGGCGCTGGTGGAGAGCGACCCGGCCTACAAGATTCTGGAGGTGGCGGCCTACCGCGAGCTGTTGGTGCGCCAGCGGGTGAACGACGCGGCCCGCCGGGTGATGCTGGCCTACGCGGCGGGCGCCGACCTGGAGCACCTGGCGGCCCTCTACGGGGTGACCCGGGCGGTGGTGGACCCCGGCGACCCCGGGGCGGTGCCGCCGGTGCCCCCGCTCTACGAGACCGACGAGCGGCTGCGCCACCGGGTGCAGCAGGCCCCGGAGGCGCTCTCGACGGCGGGCCCGGTGGGTGCCTACGAGTTTCACGCCTTCTCGGCCTCGGGGGCGGTGGCCGACGTGGACGTGGCGAGCCCGGCGCCGGGCGAGGTGGTGGTGACGGTGCTCTCGGCGCTGGAAAACGGCGTGCCGTCGCCCGAGCTTCTGGAGTTGGTGGAGGCCGCGGTGAACGCCCGCGACGTGCGCCCCCTCACCGACCAGGTGACGGTGCAGGCGGCCGCGGTGCTGACCTACGCGGTGGAGGCGGTGCTCTACCTGTATTCGGGGCCCGACCCCGAGGTGGTGCGCCAGGCGGCGGCGGACGCCGCCACGGCCTACGCGGCCGAGCACTTTCGCCTGGGCCACGACATCACGCTCTCGGGGCTCTACGCGGCGCTGCACCGGCCGGGGGTGCAGCGGGTGGAGCTGACCTCTCCCGCGGCCACCCTGGTGGTGGAGGGCCACCAGGCGGCCCGGGCCTCGGCGATTGCGGTGACCATTGGGGGTACCGATGAGTGAGCCGGCGGATCTCTTGCCCCCCAACGCCACGCCCCAGGAACGCGCGCTGGCGCGGGCGGCGGCGCGGGTAAGCGAGGTGCCGGTGCCGGTGGCTGCCCTGTGGAACCCGGCCACGTGCCCGGCGGCGCTTCTGCCCTGGCTCGCCTGGGCGCTCTCGGTGGACCACTGGGAGAGCGGGTGGAGCGAGGCGGTGAAGCGCGCGGCCATCGGCGAGAGCCTGGGGCTGCATGCCAAGAAGGGCACGCCCTGGGCCGTGGAGCGGGCCTTCGTGGTGGCGGGGGCGCCCAACGCCACGGTGGTGGAGTGGTGGGAGTACGCAGGCGACCCCTACCGTTTTCAGGTGGAGATCGACCTGGCGGAAAACGAGGTGACGCTCGAGCTCGAACGCCGGCTGCTGGCCACGGTGGACGCCTGGAAAAACGTGCGCTCGTGGATGGACGGCATCGTGTACCGGGTGGCGTGCGCCGGGCCGGTGCCGAGCTTCGCCCAGGGCCTGCACGCCTCGGAAGTGACGACGCTGTATCCCCCCGCACCCTGAGCCCCCAAAGCATCGAGGAGACCCCATGAGCGAGTTCTACTGCATCTTGACCCAGGCGGGCCTCGACGCCGTGGCCGCGGCGGTGGGCGGCGGCCCCAAGGTGGACTTTGCCCAGCTTGCCGTGGGCGACAGCGCCGGCGCGTACTACGAGCCCAGTGCCCAGCAGGTGGCCCTGGTGAACGAGCGCTGGCGGGGCGCGGTGAACCGCATCTACGTGCACCCCCAGCACGCCGACTGGCTGGTGGTGGAGGCGATGGTGCCGGCGGCAGTGGGCGGGTGGGACATCCGCGAAGCCGGCCTCTTTACCGCGGGCAGCCCCGGCACGCTCTTGGTGGTGGGCAAGTACCCGCTCACCGCCAAGCCCGCCCCGGGCAGCGGCGCCGAAAAAGACCTGTACGTGCGTCTGGTGCTCCAGGTGACCAACGGCGGCGACGTGGTGCAGATGATCGACCCCAGCGTGTCGATGGCCACGGTGGCGTACGTGGACGACCACATCGGCCGCACCGACGCCCACTTCGCCACGCCCGACCCCTTTGGGCTGCGCATCGTGGCCCGCGACGAGCTGGGGCGCGCCAAGGTGGGGGCGCCCGCCGACGCCGGCCACATCGCCCGCAAGTTCGAGGTGGACACGGTGCAGGGCAATCTGGACGCCCACGGCGCGCTGACGAGCCCCCACAGCGCCACGAGCGCCCCCACGGCGAGCAGGCTGATGCTGCGCGACGCCAGCGGCCGCTGCCAGGTGGCGGCGCCTTCGGCGGCGGCGGATATCGCCCGCAAGGATACCGTGGACACCCATGCGGCACTCATGGCGGCCCATGGGGCCACGAGCGAGCTCGAAGGAGGCCTGGGCCGGCCGGTGCTGCGCCACTCGGTGACGGGCCGGGCCAAGATCGGCGTTCCGCTGGACTTCAACGACATCGCCCGCAAGGACACGGTGGACATTGGCGTGTCGGAGCACAACGGCCTGTTCAGCCCCCACGGGGCGACCAGCGCGGCCACGGCGGGGCGCCTGGTGGTGCGCGATGCAAACGGCCGGGCCCAGGTGGCGGCCCCTTCGGCGGCGGCGGATGTGGCCCGCAAGGACACCGTGGACCTCGCCCTGCTGGGGCACACCACCCAAACCCAGGTGCACGGCGCGTACCACGGGCGCGTGAACGCGGCGGGCACCGCCCTGCGTCTGCCCGCGGGGTGGTCGAGCGCCCGCCCCAGCACGGGCATCTACCGCGTGACCCACAACCTGGGCACGACGAACTACACCGTGATCCCGGCCAACGGCGTCTCGGGGACCAACGACATGATGGTGGTCGGCCAGGTCCAGGCGTCGTATTTCGAGGTGCATTCGTATACCGCCAGCGGCACGGCTTCGAACCTTTCGGGCTTTCAGTTCGTCGTGCATGTGGACTGAGCCCCGGCCCCTTCGAGCCGAGCTGCGGGTGACGGTGGTGTACCGCTCGCTCCTGGCGCGGCTCTTCTTCGCGGGCCGCCGCGGGCCCTGGGGGCTGGCCCTGGGACGGCGCGTCTTCTTTACCCACCCCCGAGGGCTGGTGTCGGACGCCGCCCGAAACCACGAGCTCATCCACGTGTGCCAGCAGGCCGAGGCGGGGCTCTGGCGCTTTCTCTGGCGCTATCTCTGGACCGAGCGTCGCAGGCCCTATCGGGAGAAGTCGGCCGAGGTGGAGGCCTACGCCCATCAGCACGACCCCGGCTACCGCGCCCGCCGCTGGCCCGGGCTGGCGCTGACCGTGCGAGAGAGGTGACGCGATGGACTTCTTCTGGCCCGCCCCCGCCCAGGCCGCCGCGGATCTCGCGGGGGGGCAAGGCTCCACCCTGGTCTTCTGGGTCTTGGGGGCGATCTTCACGGCGCTTCTGGCGGCACTGAACCTGCTCGCCCTGGCGGGGCGCTCGGACCTCCAGGAGATCAAGCGCGAGCTCAAGGAGGGCTCGCGGCGGTTTCGCCAGCTCGAGAGCTCGCTCGCCAACCATAGCGAGCGGCTCTCCCTGATCGAGCGCACCTGTGAGATACAGCACGGCCCCTTGCCCCGGCGCACGACCGATCCCCCCGGGTTCGACGGCCGCAAGGACCGGTGCCATGGCGGCGAGCGGCAGCAGGGCTGAGCCCCCGCTGCCGGCCCTGCCCATGCGCGAAGTGCTGCGCTGCAAGCGCTGCCGCGCCCCCAATCCGGCGCTGTGGCTCGTACCCATGCCCGCAGAAAGCCTGTGCTGGCGGTGCATGCAGGCCGTGGCCCGAGAGGCCCTGAGCAGGAGGAAACGGCGATGACCTGGCGGCTCGTACCGAATCGAGACCGGCGCTTCGGAAGCGCCCGCCATTACTGGTGGGTCGTGGGGCCCCGGGGCCGGCACCTGCTGCTGACCTCGGCCGAGGTGGAGCGCGCCGCCGTGCGCGCCGGCGCCAACCCCGAGGACCTGCATCCCGCCTCGGCCCGGCCGGCCCCCCCGCGGGTGCCCTGGTGGCGGCGCCTGTGGCGCGGATGGCTTCGATGAAGCCGTGCCCCCGGGCCTGGGACTTCGTGCCCCTGCGCGACGTGCTGGTGACCCACCCCGGCCTCACCGCCGTGGAGGCGTGCCTGGCGCTCGACGCCTTGAAGCGCGCCCTGTGCCCCTGCCACGAGGTGTGCGCTCGCTGGGCCGACCAGCTCGTGGCCGCCCGCCGCGAGCTCGGGGAGGCCATACCCCGGCCGGAGGACCTGCGGTGACCTGGGGGGCCCTGTGGCGGCGGCTGCGGGGGAGCCCGGCGCCGGCCGCGAACGCCGTTCGCGCTGCGGAGCCCGCGCCCCCGGCATCGGGCCCGGAGACCTCGCCGGAGCTCCCCCGGCTGCACCTGCTGCGCACCGACACCGGCGACCACGGCACCTTCGGGGTACTCACCGCCTGCGGGCCCGGGGGCCCCTACGCCTGCCAGAGCGCCGAACCGCCCTGGAGGGACAACCGCCGCAACCTCTCGGCCATCCCCCCCGGGCGGTACCGCTGCGTATGGCACCGCTCGCCCCGGTACGGGTGGGTCTACTGGGTGCAGGAGGTGCCCGGCCGCGACGGCATCCTGCTCCACGCGGGCAACCTGGCCGGCGACCGCGAGCAGGGCCTCAAGACCCACACCGAGGGGTGCCTGTTGCCCGGGGCCTACCGGGGCCTCCTGGAGGGACAGCGGGCCGTTCTGGCCTCCCGCGTGGCCCTGGGGCGCCTGGTGGAGGCTCTGGGGGGCGCCGCGGCTCCCGAGATACGGCTCACCGTAGAGGAGGGCTACCGATGATCGAGGCGATCTTGTCCGGAGGCTGGTCCGCCGTGGCCGGCGGGCTCTTCGGCACCGTGGGGAGCCTGGCCAAGGGGTGGCTGGAAGCCCGCCACGAAAAGCAAATGGCCGAGCTGCGGATGCAGGAGCGCGACGCCGACCGCAGCCACGAGCTCGCCGTGATGGACCGCGAGGCCGAGCACGCCGCGCACCTGGCGAGCATCGAGGCCGCGAAGGAGGAGCGGGTGGCCGACCTCGGGGCGCTCCAGACCTCGCTCCTCCAGGAGGCCCAGGGCGCCACCTGGTCGGCCCCCTGGGCCGCGCGCCTGGGGGGCTTCTGGGCCGGTCTCGTAGGGGTCGGCCTGGGCCTCGTGGACATCGTGCGCGGCCTCATGCGCCCCCTCATCACCACCTACCTCCTGGGCCTCACCACGGCGCTGACCGTGCGGGTCTTCGGGCAGATGGGCGGCCTCGACGACGCCCACGCCTTCGACTTGCTGCTCAAGATCGTGGACATGGTCCTCTTCCTGAGCTGCACCTCGGTAGGCTGGTGGTTCGGCAGCCGCCCCGCCGGCGGCCTCCTCAAGCCCCGCTGATCTTCCCGAGCCCGCCTGGGAGCCCCTTCGGCTCCCGTCCCCCGGGCGGGGCAGGCAGGGCCACGGAAGGCAGAGCCACGCAAAGCCCCTCCTGCCCTGCCCACCGCCTCGTCTACCTCCCGACCGGCCCCGCCTTCGTCTGCCGGTGGTGTTCCCTCACGTGGTCCCTCCGGCCGCGCCTCGAGCTGCTATCCTCCGAGCGGTGATTCGGAGGAGGCGCCGTGCGTACCGCGTGCGTACCAACCGTACACCATCCCCGGCCAAACCCGACCACCCCCGTTTCAACGATGTTGATTCCGCGCGCAAAAACAGCCACCCCCGACCAAGCCGAGCCACGTGAAACCACCCGAAAACACCCAGGCTCGGTCATCCATGGCGCGATTCCTCGCGGCTTGCTCGTGTTTGAGTGCGGCAACGCGCGCCTCTTCGGTTGCACGGCCCTGGACGCGGACGGGAAGGACGGACCCCGGCGCACGGCTCCGGCCGCGTTGGGGCGCCATGCTAGCGGGACCTGGGTGCACAAGCAATGCCGGTTCCCCGAGACCGGTTCCCGAAACCGAAGGGTGCCGTCACAGGGGCACTCCCTCCCCGGGAAGCGGCATCTCCCGGCGCCGCTCGGCCCCAGGATCCGGCCGGAAGACCGCACCCGGCCGGGTTTGCCAACAGGCCAAACTCGGGGCGATACTTTGGCCTGCCCGGGCGGCAGCGCCTCCTGGGGGTCCCCGGGGGGCGGCCCGAGGCGCCGCAAGGGCAGTCGAAATCGATATCGAAATCGGCCCCGGCTCCGATCGCGATTTCGATCTCGATTCCGATAAGGAAGAGACCCCAACGGGCCGCCGGAACCCCGTCCGGGCGCGGCGCGACAGAGAGCTCCATGGACCTTCTCGGCATCACCGAAGCCCGCTTCTTCGCCTTTCTGCTGGTGCTCCTGCGGATGGGGGCGCTCTTTGCCTTCGCGCCGGTCTTCTCCACCCCGTTCGTGCCGACCCAGGTGAAGGCCGCGGCGGTGCTGGGGCTCAGCGCGGCGCTCACGGCCCTGGGGTTTCCGGGGGAGGTGGCGGTGCCGGCGTCGGCGGCGGAGCTCGTGGCCCTGGGGGTGCAGGAGCTCCTCCTGGGCCTCCTCATCGGCTTCATCGCGCGCCTGGTGTTCGCGGCCGTCCAGTTCGGCGGGCAGCTCATCGGCTTTCAGATGGGCTTGGGAATCGTGAGCGTGCTCGACCCGCAGTCCGAGACCCAGATCTCGGTGGTGAGCCAGTTCCAGTTCATCCTGGCGGTGCTCCTGTTCCTCGCCGTGGGGGGAGAGGGGATGCTGCTGGAGGTCTTTGCGCACAACCTCACGGCGGTCCCGCCGGGCAAGCCGCTCCTCACCGGACCCCTGATCGGCGCGGTGGCGCACCTGACCGGCGAGGTCTTCAGCCTGGGGCTCAAGCTCGCGGCCCCCGTGGTGGCGGCGCTCTTTGCCTCCCAGGTCCTCTTGGGAGTCTTTGCCCGGTCGGTGCCGCAGATGAACATGCTGGTGCTGGGGTTCCCCCTCCAGATCCTGGTGGGCTTCACGGTCATGGGGCTTGCGGTGCGCCACTGGGGGCGCGCGATGCTCCACGCCTTCTCCGAGACCTTCGAGGCCCTGCGGGGGCTCGCGGCGCTCCTGGGCTGACCGATGGCGGGCGACGATCAGGAAAAGACCGAGTCCGCAACACCCAAGCGCCGGCGGGAGGCCCGGGAAGAGGGCCAGATGGCCCGCAGCCCCGAGGTCCTCACGGCCTTCGTGCTCGCCGCGGGCGTGCTGGGGCTGTGGATCGGGGCAGGCAACATCTACGCCGAGCTGCGCTCCCTCTCGGTGGACCTCCTGCGCATGGGGGACGGGCAGGAGCTCACGGGGGCGGCCACGGTCGCGCTCGCGGTGCGGGTGGTGGGGGCCCTGGTCCGGGCCCTGGCGCCCCTGCTGGTGGCGGCCCTGGTGGGGGGCATCGCGGGCAACGTGGTACAGGTGGGGTTCCTGGTGTCCTTCAAGGCGCTGGAGCCCAACTGGGGGCGGCTCGATCCCTTCAAGGGCCTGAAGAACCTCTTCCAGAAGGCCAAGATCATCGATCTGGCCAAGAATATCCTCAAGGTGGTCCTGATCGGGTGGGTGGCGTACCTGGCCGTTCGGGGCCGCCTGGGGGAAATCCCCTATCTCACCGACCTGCCCACCCGGGGCTTCCTCGCGTACCTGCTGGAGCTCGGGTTCGCCATCCTCAAGTACGTGCTCCTCGTCTACGTGGTCATCGCGCTCCTGGACTACGCCTTCCAGCGGTGGCAGTTCGAGGAGCGCATCAAGATGTCGAAGCAGGAGGTCAAGGACGAGTACAAGGACACGGAGGGGGATCCCCTCATCAAGAGCCGCATCCGGAGCCTCCAGCGCGAGATGGCCCGGCGGCGCATGATGGCCGAGGTGCCCAAGTCCGACGTGGTGGTCACCAACCCCACCCACGTCGCGGTGGCCCTGCGCTACGACCCAGCCGAGATGGACGCTCCCCGGGTGGTGGCCAAGGGAGCCGACCGGGTGGCCGAGCGCATCCTGGAGCTGGCCCGGGAGCACCGCATTCCCCTCTACGAGGCCCCCCCCATCGCCCGAGCCCTGTACCGCGAGGCAGAGCTCGGCGACCCCATCCCCGCAGACCTCTTCCAGGCCGTGGCCGAGATCCTGGCCCACGTCTACCGCGCCGCCGGCAAGGAGGTCCCGCGGTAGCCGTGTCGAAAAGGTGTCAAGTTCCCTTCTCCCGAAGCCGATCAGAGCCGGCAGCTTCTCAAGAGATCCGGAGGCAGCCGTGATCCGAGTGCTGGTGGTGGACGACTCGGCTTTCATGCGGACGGCCCTGTCCAGGATGCTGGAAGCCGACCCGGAGGTGCAGGTGGTGGGCACCGCCCGGGACGGCCTCCACGCCCTGGAGCGGGTGGCCGAGCTCGACCCAGACCTGGTGACCCTGGACGTGGAGATGCCGCGCATGGACGGCCTGGAGGCCCTGCGCCGCATCATGGCCACCTCCCCGCGCCCGGTGCTCATGGTCTCGAGCCTCACGGCGGAGGGGGCGGAGGTCACCCTGCAGGCCCTCGACGAGGGGGCGCTCGACTACATCCCCAAGAGCATCGGGGGCAACGTGCTCGACATCGTCCAGATCGAGCACACCCTGCGGGAAAAGGTACGCACCCTGGGCCGCCGCCGGGCCCCCCCCGCAGCCCCCCGCCCCGCCCCCTCGCCGGCGCTGGCCTCGGCACCTGCGCGTCCTGCGGCCCCCCGGCCGCGGCCGGGGCTGGGGCAGCCGCGGTTCGTGGCCGTGGGCGCCTCCACCGGCGGCCCCCCGGCCCTGCAGAAGTTCTTCGCCGGGCTCCCCCCGGGCTTCTCGGCCCCGGTCGCCGTGGTGCAGCACATGCCCAAGGCCTTTACCGGGCCCTTCGCCCGGCGCCTGAGCGGGCTGGGGCCCTTGCAGGTGAAGGAAGCCGAGAGCGGCGACCGGCTGGAGGCGGGATGGGGCTTCGTGGCGCCCGGCGGAACCCATCTGGTGGTGCGCCGCGAGGGCGCCCACCTGGTGCTGCGGTTGACGGACCACCCCGCCGAGAGCCTCCACAAGCCCAGCGTGGACGTGATGTTCCGCTCCTTCGCCGAGGCGGCGGGGCCCGCGACCCTGGCCGTGGTCCTCACCGGCATGGGCTCGGACGGGAGGGAAGGGGTGCGGGCCCTCAAGGAACACGGGGCCCGGGCCATCGCCCAGGACGCCGCAAGCTGCGTCGTGTACGGCATGCCCCGCGCGGTGGTGGAAGCGGGCCTGGCCGACGCCGTGCTCCCCATGGGGGAGATTCCCGGAGCCGTCGGGGTCGCCGTGGGGGGAGCGCAGGGGTGAACCCGGCCGCTTCGGTCTTCACCCCAACAGGGGTCGAGCCCTTGTCGGACGAGGAGTTCCAGCGAGTTCGTGCTTTCGTGTACGAGCGCAGCGGCCTCGCGTTCGAGGAGAGCAAGCGGTTCCTCCTGGAGAGCCGGGTGCGCAAGCGGCTGCGGGCGGTAGGGCTCACGGGGGTCGACGCGTACCTCGAGATGGTGCGCTCGCCCCTGCGGGGGGCCGCGGAGCTCCTGGAGCTCCTGGACGAGCTCACCACCCACGAGACGTCGTTCTTTCGCGGCGCGCCCCAGCTCGAAGCGCTGCGCAAGCGCGTACTGCCCGGGCTCCTGGCGGCCCGCGCCCACCAGGGGGAACGGTCGCTGCGGGTGTGGAGCGCCGCGTGCTCCTCGGGGGAGGAGCCCTACACCCTGGCCATGCTCGTGGCCGAAGCGCTGGGGGAGGAGCTGGGGCGCTGGGACGCGCGGATCGTGGCCACGGATGTGTCCCAGAGCATGCTGGCCCGGGCACGAGTGGCCGAGTACGGCCCCTACAGTCTTCGCACCGCGCCCGCGTACTTCGTGCAGAAATACTTCGAGGCCCCGGGGCCCCAGGTGTTTCGGGTGCGGCCCGAGGTCGCCCGCCTGGTGGAGGTGCGCTTCCTGAACTTCGCCGACGAGGGCGCCATGTGGGCCATGAGGGGGTTTCACCTGATCTTCTGCCGCAACGCCCTCATCTACTTCGACCGGGAGGCCAGGCGGCGTTGCGTGGAGCACTTTGCCCGGGCCGTCGAACCCGGAGGATATCTGTTCGTGGGGCATGCCGAGTCCCTCCACGGCCTCACGGACGCCCTCAAACCCGTCCACTTTCCCGGCGCCCTGGCCTATCGGAAACCCCTGACCGACACGGAGTCACTGCTCGGGAGGAGCGATCCATGAACGCCGACCGCATCACCGACGACACCCGGGAGCTGCTTCCCGACTATCTGGCCGACGCCCGGGAGTGCCTCGAGGTGGTGTCGCGGGTCCTCCTGGCGGTGGACCGGGGAGAAGAGGACCCGGAGCACGTGACGCTCCTCTTTCGCCAGATGCACATCATCAAGGGAGGAGCGGGGCTCATGGGATTCGCCCAGGTGGGGCGCCTGGCCCACGCCGCGGAGGACGTGCTGGGGGCGGTAAAGCGCGGGGACGCCTCCTTCGGCCCCGCCCTGGCCTCGGCGCTCCTCGGGGTGCACGACGGCCTTCGGGCACTGCTCGACGAGCTCGAGAGCCGGGGAGAGACCGCCACCGACCCGGGGGGCGCGATCCGCGCCCTGGAAGCAGTGCTGTCGGGGGAAACCGGCCGGGCGCCGCCTCCCGAGCCCGCCGCCCGCGCCCAAGCCCATTGCGCGCCCTCGGCGCCCGCTCCCGCCGGCGAGGAGGCGGACGAGGTCCTGCGGGAGTTCTTCCTCGAGAGCTGGGAGCTCATCGACGACCTGGATCAGGACCTGGTTGCGCTGGAGGAGCGGCCGGGCGACCGGGAGCTCCTCAACAAGATCTTCCGGGCGGCCCACACCCTCAAGGGCTCCAGCTCCTTCCTCGGGTTCCAGCAGATCAGCGAGGTCACCCATCGGGTGGAGGACATCTTCAACAAGCTCCGGCGAGACGAAATGGCGCTCCAGCCCGAAGTGATGGACGTCATCCTGGAGGCCGTGGACCGGGTGCGGCGGCTCCTGCAAGCCGCCCAGGCCGGCTCCCCGGGACCGGCGGTGGACGACCTCCTCGCCGCCTTGGCGCGGGCCGCCGAAGCAGCCCCCGCCACCCCAAGGGACACGCCCCGGGCCGAGGTCTCCGCAGCCCCGGTGCCGCCTTCCCCGGCGACGAGGGCCCCCGCAGGGGCGTCGGCGGAGGCCGGAGGCCGGCCGCCCCAGGCCGAGCAGACCATCCGCGTGGACGTGGAGCGGCTGGACTCCCTGATGAACCTGGTGGGGGAGCTGGTGCTCGCCAAGAACCGCCTCACCCGGCTCCGGGGACAGATGGAAGAACGGCTCGAAGGGGAGAGCCTGGTGGAGGACCTGTGCGAAACCTCCTCCCAGATCGACCTGGTGGCCTCGGACCTCCAACTGGCGGTGATGAAGACCCGGCTCGTGCCCATCGACAAGGTCTTCCGCAAGTTCCCCCGCATGGTGCGCGACCTCTCCCGCTCCCTGGGAAAGGAGATCCGGCTGGAGATCCAGGGGGAGAACACCGAGCTCGACAAGTCCGTGGTGGAAGTCATCGGCGACCCCCTGGTCCACCTCATCCGAAACTCCGCCGACCACGGTGTGGAAGGCCCCGAAGCGCGGGCCGCGGCAGGCAAGTCCCGGGAGGGCCGCATCCGGCTCTCCGCGTGCCACGAGGGAAACCACATCGTGGTGAGCGTGGAGGACGACGGGAAGGGCATGGACCCCGAGGTGCTCAAGCGAAAGGCAATGGAGAAGGGGCTCGTCTCCGCCCAGGAGGCCGCCTCCATGTCCCCCAAGGAGGCCTTCAACCTCGTTTTCGCCCCCGGTTTCTCCACGGCCCAGGTCGTGACCAACGTGAGCGGCCGGGGCGTGGGGATGGACGTGGTGAAGACCAACATCGCTCAGCTCAACGGCCTGATCGAGATCGACTCCACCCTGGGCGGCGGCACCCGTGTCGACGTGCGCATCCCGCTCACCCTGGCCATCATCCAGGCGCTGCTGGTGCGCACCGGCGCCGAGGTGTACGCGGTGCCCCTGGTGAGCGTGGTGGAGACCGTGCGGGTCGAGCCCCAGGAGATCAAGACCGTGGATCGGGCACCGGTGCTGCGGCTGCGCGACCGGGTCGTGCCGCTCCTGCGCATCGACCAGGTCTTCGGCATCCCGACCGCCCGCAAGGAGAAGGGCCGCGAGTACGTGGTGATCCTGGGCATGGCCGAGAAACGGGTGGGGCTCGTGGTGGACGCCCTGGTCGGGGAAGAGGAGGTCGTCATCAAGAGCCTGGGCAGCTACCTCACCGACACTCCGGGCATCGCGGGGGCCACCATCCGGGGGGACGGCCGGGTGACCCTGATCGTGGACGTCAACCAGCTCCTGGGCCTGGCGGCCCGGCTGCGCCACGGGGCCCCCGCGCGGGCGGCAGCCTGAGGCCCGGAGACCGCCGTGACTCCTTCCCGCCGCTTCGTTCCCGAAGACCCCGGGGGCGGCCCCGCCCCGGTCTTCCTGGCCCAGGCGCGTGCCTGGGGGGGGGGGGCCGCGGCCCACCGCCGCGCCTCGCCCACCGACGTGCGGATGGTCCTGTACGGGGAGCCCGGGGTCGGCAAGACCCATGCCGCCCGTTTTCTGCATCGCTTCGGCCCCCGGGCGCGGTGTCCGCTGCTGCGGCAGGGACTCGCGGACCCCAAGGCGGCCGCCCAACTCGCCGCCGGCGGATTCCTGGAAGCCGCGCGGGGGGGTACGCTGATCCTGGAGGACGTGGACCGGGCCGGGGCCGAGCTCCAGGCGCTCCTGGTGGGCCTGCTGGAACGCTGGGAGGCTCCCGAGGGAGGCGAGGCGACGGTGCGCATCGTGTCCACGGCCCGGCGGGACCTCCTCACCGGGGTGGAGGAAGGCTGGTTTCGCAAGGACCTCTACTACCTCCTGGAGGTCTTCCCGGTCGCCCTGCCCCCCCTGAGGGAGCGCCCCGAGGAGATCCCCCTGTACGTTTCGCACTTCTTCGGGCGCCACGCGCCGGGCCGCAGAGAGCCCCCCATCCCGGAGGTCTTCCTCGTCCACGCCCTGTCCTACGCCTGGCCGGGAAACCTCCGGGAGCTGGAGAACCTGGTCGTCTCGGCCCTGCCCGCCGAGGAAGGAGGCCCCTGGCGCCTTCCCCCCTCGCTCCCGCGGCGGGGCGCGGACCCCGAGCCGCTGCCGTTTGCCCAGGCGAAGCGGGAGTTCGAGAAGGCATACGTGCAGCGGCTCCTCCTCCTGACCGAGGGCAACGTGACCCAGGCTGCCGAGTTCGCGGGAAAGGCCCGCAAGGATTTCTACGCTCTGATGGCGCGAAACCGGATTGACCCCGACACCTTCCGCCGCGGCGCTTCCACATGAGCCGCGCTCCCGCTCGCCGGCGGCCGGCGCCGCCTTTCCAGGGGGTGTCGTGAGCCAGCTGTGGACCGACGCTTACCTCGGGCCCCTTGCCCAGGAGCTCTACCGGCGCTGCGGCCTGGTCTTCGAGGGCGGCCAGCGTCACCTCTTCCGCAAGAGGATCGAGCGGCGGGCGGGAGAGCTGGGCTACCCCTCGCCCGAGCACTATGCGGCCGACCTGGGACGCCGCCTGGGGGAGAGCGAGTACGAGCGCCTCATCGAGCTCCTCACGGTGAACGAGACCTTCTTCTTCCGGGAGGAGGAGCACTTTCGCGCCCTCCTCGAGGTCTTCTGGCCCCAGTGGACCAGGGTCGGCATCGACCCCATCCGGGTATGGAGCGCGGCGAGCTCCACGGGGTGCGAGCCATACACCCTGGGCATCCTCCTGCGGGAGCGGGGGCTGCTCGGGGCCGGCCGGCCCCGGGTGGAGATCCTCGGCACCGACCTCAACAACCGGGTCCTGTCCGAGGCCCGAGAGGGCCTCTACGGTGACTTCTCGCTGCGCAACACCACCCCGTACTACCGGGAGAAGTACTTCCGCAAGGAAGGGCACCTATACCGGCTCGACCCGGAGGTCCGAGCCCTGGTGACCTTCCGGCGCTTCAACCTGCTGCGCCCGGACCCGGTGCCGCCCAACTCGTTCCACGCGATCCTGTGCCGCAACGTACTCATCTACTTCGACCTGGAGGCCAAGCGGCGGGCCGTGGGCGTGCTGGCGCGGGCGCTGGCTCCCGCCGGCGTGCTGGCGGTGGGCCGCTCCGAGTCGCTGTTCAACGTGCCCGAGGCCCCGCCCCTGGTGAACCTGGGCGGGGTCATGATGCACCAGAAACCCTGACGTCCTCGCAACGGCGAGGCTGACCCGGGAGGAGAGATCATGGAGACCAGGAAGACCGAACGGGAAGAGGAGATCCTCCAGCTCGTCACCTTTCACGTGGGCGACGAAGAGTTCGGGGTAGAGATCCTGGAGGTGCGCGAGATCAACCGCATGATGGAGATCACCCGGGTGCCCCACGCTCCCGACTTCGTGGAGGGGGTCATCAACCTGCGGGGCCAGGTCATCCCCGTGGTGGACCTGCGCAAGCGTTTCGGGCTCCCGGCGGTGGAGCGCGACAAGAGCGCCCGCATCGTGGTGGTAGAGCTGGGCGACCGGGTCGTGGGCTTCCTGGTGGACTCCGTGAGCGAGGTCCTCCGGGTGCCCCGGAGCCTGGTGGAGCCGCCGCCCCCCATCGTGGGCGGGATCGATGCGGCGTACATCGAGGCCGTGGTGAAACTGGAGGACCGGCTCCTCATCCTGCTGGACCTGCGCAAGCTCCTGAGCCGCAGCGAAACCCAGGAGCTGGGCGAGTTCGAGGCATGAGGGCCGACATCCTCAACCCCTTCCTGGCCGCGGTGGGGGAGGTCTTCCGAACCATGGCAGGGCTCGACCCTCGCCGGGGCACCCCGCGCCTCAAGGGCTCGGAAGACACGTCGTTCGATGTCTCCGGCGTGGTGGGGCTCACGGGGCAGGTGCAGGGCTTCGTCGCCCTGAGCTTTGGGCGGGCGGCGGCGTTCCACGTGGTGGGGGCGTTCCGGGGCGAAGCCGTGGCGGCCGTGGACGAGGAGGTCAAGGACGCCGTGGGCGAGCTCACCAACATGGTGGCGGGGGGCGCCAAGCGCGCCCTGGCCGAGGCCGGGTACGACCTGCGCATCTCCATCCCCTCGGTGATCGTGGGTCCCGGCCACAGCATCTCCCGGCCGCGGGGAGTCCCCTGCTTCGAGATCCCCTTCGAGACCGAGGCGGGGAGCTTCAGCGTGGAACTGTGCCTGCGGTTGGATCTCTAGGAGCCGGCTCGGTCCCTGCTCCAGCCGCCTCTGTGGGGGCCGCGCTCCGGGAGGCGGCCTCCCTGCTCGGCCTGCGGCTCGGCAGCGTGGTGGAGGCCCGGCTCCAGGAGGCCCTGGGCCCCCGGGAAGGGGTGCTGTCCATCGGCGGAAACCTGTTCCGGGCCCTCCACCCCGAGGGGCTCTCCCCGGGGCAGCGCCTGGAGCTGCGCCTGGTGAGCCTGGGCCCCCCCCCGGTCTTCAAGCTGCCCGGCGGCCCCGACGACGCGGTCGCGCGCCTTCTGCGACCGCCGTCCCTGGGGTTCGAAGGGGCCGTGCGGGCGTTTCTCACGGCCCCTCCCGCCGAAGGGGCGCCCGGGGCGGACCTGGCAGCCGCCCTGGGGCGGCTTCTTCGCCTGCCGGAGGAACCCGCGGCCCTGGCCGCCGCCCTGGCCCGGCTCCTCCGAGGCTCGGGGCTCTTTCACGAGGCAGACTTGGCGCGGCCCCAGACACAGTCCCCCGCCGACCTCAAGGCCCTGGCGCTCCTGCTCCTCTCCCGCCAGCCCGAAGGCGCGCTGGCCCGAGCCGCCGCGGCCCTGGTGGGGCACGTGGAGGCCCACCAGGCCCGAAGCCTCCTGGAAGGCGCCGCGGTGGTCCCCCTGGTGCTGCCCTGGGGAGAGGAGTGGGTGCACGGGGAGCTGCGGCTCGAGCTCGAGGGACGCCGCGCCGCAGAATCCGGGAAGGCGGGCGGGGCCCTGCGCCTGCGCCTCCAGATGCCGCGCCTGGGACCCGTGGAGGTGAACGTGCGATGGGGAAGCCCCGGGGTCTTCGTGCGCCTGGCCCTGGAACCTCCCGTCCTGGAGGAAGCCCGCGAGGGCCTCGAGGACCTTTCCCGGCTGCTCACGCGCGACGCGGGGGTTCGGGTAGCCGACCTGCGGGCCGAGCCCCTCCCGCCCCCCGCCCCCAAGGGCAGCCCCGGCCTCGTGGAGGTGCTCGCGTGACCCGCACCCGCCGCGCCGCCGCCCTGGCCTACCGCCCCGGCAAGGACACCGCCCCCCGGGTCACGGCGGCGGGGCGGGGGCTCGTGGCGGAGCGCATCCTCGAAGCCGCCCGGGCCGCCGGCCTCCCGGTCCGGGAGGACCCAGCCCTGGCCGAGATCCTCTCCCGCCTGGACCCCGGCGAGGAGATTCCCCCCGAGACCTACCGCGCCGTGGCCGAGATCCTCGCCTTCCTCTACCGCCTGGACCGGCGGCAGCCGGGGTGACACGGGGCGCCGGCCCTCCTTTGCAGCAGCCCCGGGTTCGGTACAATGGCCCCATGCCCGCCCCCCTTGTCCCCCTTGCCCTGCGCTGCCTCCTGGCAGGTTGCCTCGCCCTGACCGCGGGGTGCGGGCGCCTGGTGGACGCCTTTCTCTACGCGCCCGAGCGCGCGCTCGCCGGAGCTCCGGGGGCGGTGGGGCTGGACTACGAGGAGCTCGCCTTCGCCAGCGAGGACGGCGTGGACCTCCACGGGTGGTGGGTGCCCGGGCGGCGGCCCGGCCCGGCCGTCGTCTTCTTCCACGGCCACGCGGGCAACGTCTCCCACCGGCTCGACATCCTGCGCCGGCTTCACGACCGGGTCGGGCTCGGGGTGATGATCTTCGACTACCGGGGATACGGCAAGAGCCGGGGCTCTCCCTCGGAGGAGGGTCTGTACGCGGACGGGCGGGCGGCCCGGGCGCTGGTGCGCGCGCGGGGGTGGGACCGGCACGGGGTGATCCTGTACGGGCGCAGCCTGGGGGCCGCCGTGGCGCTCCACTCCACCCTGGAGGAGCCAACCCTGGGCTGCGTGCTCGAAGCTGCCTTCACGTCCGTGGAAGAGCTGGTCCGGCTTCGCTACCCCCTGCTCGCCGGGGTGGCGGGGCCGTGGGTGGAGGGCGTGTACCCCAACCTGTCCCGAGTGCGGGAGCTTCGCAGCCCCACCCTCTTCCTGCACGGCGACCGGGACACGGTGGTCCCCATCGGCATGGGGTGGCGGCTCTTCGACGCCTGCGCGGGACCGAAGTGGTTTCGCACCCTCCAGGGCGCCGGCCACGACGACCCGGCGTTCGTGGGGGGCGACGTCTACTGGGAGGCCTGGGAGGAGTTTGTGTCGCGCCTGGAGGCGAAGGAGCTCAAGAGCAGCGCAGCACCGGCCGATCGGTAAGACCGGCGCTACCGCCGGAACCGGCAGGAGGAGCTGACCGTGCACGTGCTCGTGGTAGACGATTCCTCCACCATCCGCCGCATCATCCGCCAGGTGCTGGAGGCCCAGTTCGACGCCTCGGTGGAGGAGGCCCAGGGGGTCGGCGACGCCCTGGCGCTTCCCGGGCCCTTCGACCTGGTGGTCACCGACCTGCTCCTGCCGGACCGCCACGGGTTTTCCCTGCTTCGCGAGCTCCGGGCACGCCCGGACACCGCGCGGGTTCCCGTCATCGTGGTCTCCGTGGAGGTGGAGCCCGGCACGGCCCGCGAAGCCCTGGCTGCCGGCGCCTCGGCCTTCCTGGGCAAACCCTTCCGGCTTCGGGAGCTCGCGGACGCCGTGGGCTCGGCCCTGGGCGCCCCGATCCCGGCAGCCGGCGCCGGGGTCAGTGGCTCTCCTCCACGAATCGGGCGATGAGTTCGGCGCAGGTGTCGTCCAGACCGAGGAAGTAGACCGCCAGCCGGTACTCCTTGACCCCCACGGTCTCCACCTCCGGCTCCACCCGCACCACCACCCCCTCGCACTCCACCGTGGCGGTGCCGCTCGCCGCGAAGGGCAGCTCGACCGCCACCTTGAGCTTCGCGAAGGGAGCCACGAAGCGGGGGCTCTTGCAGTACAGGCCCCGGGTGGAGATGTTGATGGACTCCGCCCGGAGCCCATCGGTGCTGTCGTGCCCGACCCGCAGTGGCAGGTTGCGGTCGTAGCGGGGTTCCCTGCGGCGCTCGGATTCGGTCGCGCCCCCTACCTGTCTTCCCATGGGTTTCCTCCTCCTCGGCAGTTCTGCTGCTGCAATCCTCCCGCGTCCCGCGACCCTCGCGCCCCCGGAAACTCCCGGATCCGCTCGTAGGTGGTCGTTCGCTGGGCCGGCCGGAAGCCCGCGTCGGCAATCAGGGCCACGAGCCGCTCCTGCTCCACGCGAAAGCGCACCCCCGCCGCCGCCACCACGTTTTCTTCGAGCATCGTGGACCCCAGATCGTTGGCACCGACCCGCAGGGCCACCTGGGCCACCTTCTCCCCCTGGGTGACCCAGGATGCCTGCAAGTTGGACACGTTGTCGAGCACCAACCGCGAGAGCGCCAGCACCCGCAGGTACCGCACCGCCCCCACCGGCCGCGCGCCGGTCATGCGGCCGAGCTCCGTGTGGGAGGGCTGGAAGGTCCAGGGGATGAACGCCGTGAAGCCCCCGGTGCGGTCCTGGAGGGCCCGCACCCGCAGGAGATGCTCCACCAGGTCCTCGTCCCGCTCGGCGGAACCGAACATCAGGGTAGCCGTGGTCGGCATGCCCAGCCGGTGGGCGGCCTCCATCACCCCGGCCCACTCCCGCCACCCGATCTTGTTGGGACTGATCTCGCGGCGAACCCGATCCACCAGCACCTCGGCCCCGCCCCCGGGCACCGAGTCGAGCCCCGCCCGGTGGAGCCGCTCCAGGGCCTGCTCCATGGGAAGGCCCGAGAGCCTGGCCAGGTGCACGATCTCCGCCGGGGAGAGGCTGTGGTTCTGCACGCCCGGAAAGCGGCGCTTCATCTCGACGAAGAGCTCCTCGAACCAGGCCAGGGGCAGCTCGGGGTGGAGGCCCCCCTGCATGAGCACCTGGGTGCCCCCCCGGTCCACCAGCTCCCGGATCTTGGCGAAGATCTCCTCGTGGGAGAGCACGTACCCCTCGGGGTCGCCGGGCTTCCTGTAGAAGGCGCAAAAACGGCACTGGCAGGTGCACACGTTGGTGTAGTTGACGTTGCGGTCCACCACGAAGGTCACGAACCCGTCGGGATGCAGGCGCTCCCGCGCCGCGTCCGCCCTGCGCCCGAGCGCCAGGAGCTCTTCCCCGCGCAGGAGCCCCAGGGCCTCCTCCCGCTCGATGCGGCCGGCAGGGGCGGCGGACCCGGGGTGGCGGGCGCCAGGCCGATCGGTCCGGCCCGACGGATCAGACGGATCAGACCGAGCGGACCGAGCGGACCCGGCCGTGCCCACCGCCCGATACAGGGTATCCCGCTCCAGGGGCAGCTTGCCGGCCTCCCGGATCATCGCCACGAGCTCGTCGCGGGTCAGCGCTTCTCGGCTCGCGGCTCCGGCGTCGTGGGCGATCTTCTCCTCCACCACCGTGCCGTCCAGGTCGTCCACCCCGAAGTGCAGGCTCACCTGGGCGATCTTCTCCCCGAGCATCACCCAGTAGGCCTTCACGTGATCGAAGTTGTCCAGGTACAGGCGCCCTGCCGCCAGGGTCTTGAGGTCGTCGAAGCCGGTGGTGGCGGCACCCGTGGCCAGATCCGAGTGCAGCGGCTGGAAGGCCAGGGGGATGAAGGCCTGGAAGCCCCCCGTCCGGTCCTGGAGCTCCCGCAGGAGCCGCAGGTGCTCCACCCGGTCGGCGAGGCTCTCCACGTGACCGTAGAGCAGGGTCGCGTTGGAGCGCAGCCCCAGACCGTGGGCGGCCTCCATGATCTCGAGCCAGCGAGCCCCGGAGATCTTCTCGGGGCAGATCCGCCGGCGGGTCTCCTCCGCCAGGATCTCCGCCCCGCCCCCGGGCAGGCTCCCGAGCCCCGCCTCCGCCAGCTCCTGGAGCACGCCCGCGGGGCTCTTTCCCGACAGGCGCGCCAGGTGGTCGATCTCCACGGCGGTGAAGCCCTTGACGTGGAGCCCCGGGTGCCGGCGCTTGAGCTCTCGGATGGTATCCCGGTACCACCCCAGGGAGAGCTCCGGATGGAGCCCCCCCACCATGTGGACCTCGGTGGCCCCCGCGGCTTCGGCCTCGGCCGCCCGGGCCAGCACCTCGTCCTGGGTCAAGGCGTAGGCGCCCGGCTCTCCGGGGCTCCGGCTGAAGGCGCAGAACCGGCAGCGGTTGACGCAGACATTGGTGGGATTGATGTGGCGGTTGACGTTGTAGAAGACCCGGTCGCCGTTCTTCCGGCGGTTGGCCAGATTCGCGAGCTCCCCCACCGCGAGCAGGTCGTCGCTGGCGAGCACCGCCAGGGCGTCCGCCTCGTCCAGGCGCTCGCCGGCCTCCACCTTGCGCCCAACCGCGGCCAGGGACGGCAGCGCGCTCACAGCCCCACGTCCAGGAGGGTAGCCGCGAAGACGACGATACTGATGACGCCGTTCATCGAGAAGAAGGCCGCGTCGAGCCGCGAGAGGTCTCGGGGAGTGAGCAGGGCGTGCTCGTAGAGGAGGGCAACGGCCACCGCGGTCACGCCGAGCGCGTACCACAGGCCGAGGCCGAAGAGCGGAATCTGGAGGGCCAGAAGCACCACCACGGCGGCATGGAGCCGGGCCGCCCGCTTGAGCGCCGTCCCCCGCCCCCAGCGCTGGGGCACGCTGTGGAGCCCCGCCTGCCGGTCGAAGGCCTCGTCTTGGAGCGCGTAGAGGATGTCGAACCCCGCCACCCACAGGAGCACCGCCAGCCCCAGGGGCACGATCCGCCAGCTCCACTCCCCGGTCACCGCGACCCAGGCCCCCAGGGGCGCCGCGGCCAGCGCGAGCCCCAGGAGGTAATGGCACAAGGCGGTGAACCGCTTGGCATAGGGGTAGAGGAAGAGCACGGCCAGGGCCAGCGGGGAGAGCGCCAGGCACAGGGGGTTGAGGGCCCAGGCGGCCAGCACCAGGAGCGCCGCCCCACCCAGCGCCAGGGCCCAGGCCTCCCCGGGCCGCACCGTCCCGGCGGGAAGGTGCCGGTCGGCGGTCCGGGGGTTGGCGGCGTCGATGCGGGCATCGGCGATCCGGTTCCAGGCCATGGCCGCCGTGCGCGCACCCACCATGGCCGCCACGATCCACAAGAGGGTCCCGAGCCCCGGAATTCCCCCGGCCGCCAGCACCATGCCCGTGAGGGCGAACGGCAGGGCGAAGACCGTATGGCTGAACTTGATCATCTCGAGCAGGGCGCCGGCCCTGCCCCAGGCTCCTCCCCACATGCGCCGCGCCTCGTCTCCTGCGGAAAACCCGGTGGCCCAGGATCGAAGGCGAGTATACGACGGAGTCCAGGGCTCGTGAAAGAACCTACGAAGACCTCACCTGCCCCCTGCCCCCTGCCCCCTGCCCCGTCACAGATACCCCAGCACCCGGTACCCCGCGTACCCCAGGTACTCGTGCACGGCGGTGGTGGAGAGCTGGAGGGCCCAGGCCTGGGGCAGGTAGTGGAGGGGGGTGAGGCGAAGGGGGGTGGCCCGATAGTCCACGGGGTAGGGGATGGGGTCCAGGCCCTGCTTGCGAAAGCACCCCACTGCCCGGGGAAGATGGTAGGCGCTCGTCACCAGGAAGAACCGGTCGATCTTTCGCTCCCGAAGGAGCCGGGCGGTGCGCTCGGCGTCCTCATGGGTGGTGCGGCTCTCCCCCTGGAGGAGGATCGCCTCGCGGGCGACCCCCAACTGCCGGGCAAACGCCGCCAGGAGCTCGGCCTCCGAGACCCCGGGGAGGAAGGGGTCGCCGCTGCCCCCCGAGATGACGAGCCAGCGGGCGCGCCCTTCCCGCACCAGGCGGGCCCCCTCGATGATCCGCTCGGGACGGTCGTAGAACTCCACCCGGTCCAGGCTGGACCGGGCCAGATCCACGGTGCCGGCCAAGACCACCGCCGCCTCGGCGCGGGTATCGGCGGCCGGGACCGGGAACTCCCGCTCCAGGGGCGCCACGAGCCGCTGGGCCACCGCCCCGCTGCCCAGGGCTGCCAGGAACCCCAGGGAGAGCAGCAGCACGAACCGGGCCGCCCAGGGCGCGCGCCAGGACAGGAGCAGCGCCAGGAGGAACAGCGCGCAGGCGAGCCCCAGGGGCATCCCGAAGGGGGAAAGCAGCTTGAGGGCGGTAAAGGGGACCTCAGGCATGCCCGGCGCTGCCCAGGACCTTCTCGTTCTTGTGCTTGAGCAACGCCACCA